>CALWKN010000146.1 GCA_944381265.1 uncultured Clostridia bacterium | reverse complement strand
TGGGCCGAGCTCCGGGACGGCGGCTTCGTCAAGGCCGAGTTCCTGATCTGGGTGTGAAGAAAAATGCGTGCGCAGCAGTTTAAGTGAAGAATCCCTTGTAGTATATACAAAATATACTGCAAGGGATTCTTTTCTGTACGGGGAATGCCGACCTTTTCATGAAAATGCATGAAGGAGTCATTCCTCCTGCATTTTTTAAAAACGCGAGAAAAGGGCACACTGAGAGCGACATATGATGAGGAGGGATAGCGGTGGAGACGCAGTACAATGAGCAAATCGGCGTGATGGCGGTCTGGGTGCGCAGCGCGGAGCGGGAACAGGGAGAGACGCAGCATGCGCTCCGTGCGCTCTATGCCCGCTGCGCCGGCAAGTGCTTTGTCGCGGTCTATTTCTCCGGCCGGGAAGACCCGGCGGAGCAGACCAGCCGACTGCTCTGCAGCCATGAGCGGCAACAGCGGCAGCCGCTCGAGCACGCCAAGGCTTCTTGACAGCTGAAACGCCGAAGCGCGCCGCTCTTTCTTTACATGGCAAAAACGCAAGTATGCATTCTATTTCTTGCATTTTCATAATGGAAATTGCACGTTATGGAAGATTGAACAATCCTTGTAGTGTATACTACAAGAATCAGACTGTCGAAAAACTAGGGTCGCTCTTCTGGGGATGCATGAAGGGGCGACTGTGCCCCCGTGCAGCATACGCTGCCCGGGGGTTCCGGCCTGCGGTGCGCCCTAACGGGAGCGTCCTCGGCCTCCAGGTTCGCTTCGCTCATCCTGGCAGCCCCTTCATCTTCAATCCGCAGCGGCGGCGTGTACGCCGCGAGGAACGGTTCCGTAGGAACCGTTTCCGGTATCCGGCGCGCCCAGCGCGCAGCGCGCGGCACTTCCGGAGGGGGCGAAGCCCCTGGAGGGCCGTACAAACCGCAGGCTTGGTAGGCCCGGAACCCCGGGCCGCCGCAGGCGGCACGGGGCGCAGGGAGATGTCACTCGAAAAAATGCAGACTTGCATTTTTTCGAAGCGTGTCGACTTTGTCGACACGCTAAGCGGCCCGCGGTGTGTACGACCGCGGGCCGCTTAGGGCGTTTTTGGGGGGAATGGTCTTAGCGGGCCATCATCAGTTCGGAGATGGCGTCCAGGATCTTGTCGTGGCAGCCGCCGCAGCCGGTGGAGCACTTGGTGATCCTCTGCACTTCCTTGAAGGTGTCCTCCACCTCGCCGAAGGTCTTGCACTGGTGCAGGGCGTTGCTGACGTCAAAGAGGGTGACGTTCTTGCACTTGCAGATCAGGCGGTTTTCCATGCGCGTACCTCCTTTTCAAAACCCGCATGGGCGCGGCGGAATGCTCCCGCCGCGCCTGCACAACGATTTGTGTGTACCGTTAAGCGCCGGACTTTTAGAAGTAGCGCTTGAGCAGGCCGTTGAAGGCCTTGCCGTGACGGGCCTCGTCCTTGCACATCTCGTGCACGGTGTCGTGGATGGCGTCGTAGCCCAGCTCCTTGGCGCGCTTGGCCAGGGCCAGCTTTCCGGCGGTGGCGCCGTGCTCGGCCTCGACGCGGACGGTCAGGTTCTTCTTGGTGTCGGGGTAGACGATGTCCTCGCCCAGGAGCTCGGCGAACTTGGCGGCGTGCTCGGCCTCCTCAAAGGCGATGCGCTTGTAGGCCTCGGCGACCTCGGGGAAGCCCTCGCGGTCCGCCTGGCGGCTCATGGCCAGGTACCTGCCGACCTCGGCGCACTAGCCGGTGAAGTTGGCGCGCTGGCCCTCGACGACCTCGGCGTCCAGGCCGTTGGCAACGCCGATGCGGTGCTCGTCGGCGAACTTCAGCTCGCCCTCTTCCTGCTTGGTGAACTTGGACGCGGGCGCCTTGCAGACGGGGCACTCCTTCGGGGGCTCAGAACCTTCGTAGACGTAACCGCAGACAGAACATACCCACTTCATGTGCGTTTCCTCCGTTTTCTTTCGTATTCGCAGAATTCGTTTGCTGTGCTTGGGTCGCGGGCGGCGGATCCGGTTTTTCCTCCCCGCCCGACATCTTTTGTATACCCCGCCGCGCTCCGCTTGTAACGCGGCGCGACAAATTTTTTCTTCGCGCCGCGTCTGTTTCCTCAGGCGCCCAGGTCCAGGGCGGCCATGCTGGCGGCGACCGCGCCGTCGGCGGCGGCGCAGATCACCTGGCGCAGCGGCTTTGTGCGCACGTCCCCGGCGGCGTAGACGAGGGGCAGGGAGGTGCGCGTGTCCTCCCCGGCGCGGATGTAGCCGTTTTCAAGCTCCAGCTGGCCCTCCGCCAGGGCGGTGCGGGGCTCCATGCCCACGGCGATGAAGAGGCCGTCCGCGGGCAGGGCGCGCGTTTTGCCGGAGGTAACGTCCCGCAGCGCGATCTCCTCCAGCTTTTCCTCGCCAAATAAAGCGTCCACCGTGCAGCTGCGCAGTATGTCGATGTTGGGCGTGCGCTCCATGCGCGTGACCAGCGCGCGCTGGGCGCGGAAGGCGTCGCGGCGGTGGACGATGGTGACGGAACTTGCAAAGCGGGAGAGGTAGAGCGCGTCCTCCACGGCGGTGTCGCCGCCGCCGACCACCACGACGCGCCTGCCGCGGTAGAGCGCGCCGTCGCAGGTGGCGCAGTAGGAGACGCCGCGTCCGGTGAGCCGCTCCTCGTCCTTTAGCTGAAGGCGCCGGGGCGATGCGCCCATGCAGAGGATCACGCTGCGCGTTTCGATCGTCCGGCCCGCGGCCGTAAGGCGCTTGACCTTTCCCGCGAGCTCCAGGCGCTCGGCCTCGTCGTAGCGGATGTCCAGGCCGAGGCTCTGCGCCTGCTCGGCCATCTTCAGGCTCAGCTCCGGCCCGCCGATGCCTTCGGGGAAGCCGGGGTAGTTCTCGATGACGTTGGTGGTGGCGGCCTGGCCGCCGACGAACTGCCGCTCAAACAGGGCGCAGGTCAGCCCCGCGCGCAGAAGGTAGATGCCGGCGGTGAGGCCCGCGGGGCCGCCGCCGACGATGACGGTGTCAAGCATCGGGGTCTTCGCTCCTTGCCGGCGCACAAAAAGGGGGCGCCGGGAGATTTTCTTCCCCTTTATTGTACCGCGCAAGGGGGAAAATGAAAACCCGCGGCGGGAAAAAGTTCCGGCCGCGGGGGGATCTTTACTGCCAGGCGGAAAAGTCCGCCGCCCCCAGGGCGCGCAGCACGTCGTAGGCCCTGTCGTCCCCGGTGGAGTAGTAGTTGACGGTGATGGAATAGGCCAGGTTCCCCTTCTGGGCGACGCTGTCCATGCCGTCCCAATAGGCCTCCTCCAGGCCGTCGACCCAGACAGGCTCGAAGCTCTCCGGCCGGCCGAAGGTCGCCGTCTCCATCAGCGCGGGCAGCAGGGCGCGCGCCTGCTCCGGGCTGTCCATGCAGTAGACGTCCTGGTAGATCCAGATGGTGTCGCCGTCCGCGGTCTCGACGCACTCGTGCGTGTTGTAGACGGTCGCGGCGGTCTGCATATTGGCGGCATCCTGCGCCGGTGCGGCTGGCAGGGGTGCAGGGTTCTCTACAGGTGTCATCTTGTCCGTCATACTCCTCCTCCTTCTGACGACCCTGTA
>CALWKN010000145.1 GCA_944381265.1 uncultured Clostridia bacterium | reverse complement strand
GGGGGCGCGGGGGGAGGGGCGAAGCCCCTCCCCCCGCTCAGGGGCCCCCTTTCTCTGCAAGCTTTCGCTTGCAGGGAAAGGGGGAGCTGTCGGCGAAGCCGAATAGGCCCCCGCGCCGGGGGAAACTCTTCTTTCCCCGCGCCTGTATTTATGGTATACTAGAAAAAACCGGGAAAACGCCATAGGCGGCGCGCTCCCCCGGGGCGTTTGAGTTTGGAAGGAGGTCCGATTGTATGGGTATTGTGGAATCGACATGGAGAAAACAGGTGCGCGTCGGCCAGGAGGTCGACGTTACGCTGATCGGCGGGCGCGAGATGCGCGGCCGCGTATTGGAGATGGCCGAGGACGGTTTGCTCCTCGACCAGGGGGATGTGCAGCGCCCCATCGCCTTTGCCGGCATCGCCACCTTTGCCCCGGCGCACCGCGGGTTCGTTCCGGCGCGCCCGCATCCCGCCCCCCAGGCGGAAGTCCCGCACCCCGCGGAGGTCCCGTACCCCGCGAAAGTCCCGCACCCCGCGAAAGTCCCGCACCCGGCGGAGGCTTTGCGCCCGGCGGAAGTCTCGCACCCTGCGGAAAGTCCGCTCCCCGTGGAGGGTCCGCTCCCGGCAGAAGCGCTGCCCTCAGCGGAAGTTCCGCACCCGGCGGAGGGCCCGCACCCTGCGGAAGGTCCGCGCCCCGAGGAGGCGCAGGCGGAGGAAGAGCGCGAAGCGGAGGGCTGGCTGGACCGCTATGAGCAGGGCGCCGGCAGCGTGGCGCTCCTGGACGGCACGCGCCTGCTCTTCCAGGAGAAGGGCACGGAGCTGGACGAGGCGCTGCGCGACAAGATCGCGCTGTGGACCGGGCGGGCGCTGCCGGTGACGGCGCGCGTGCGCGGCCAGGGGCGCCTTATGCGCGCGGCGGCCCTGCGCCTGCGCGAGACGGAGGACGCCTACCGCGCCCAGGGCGAGAGCTGGGACGAGGAGGGCGCCCGCGACGGCTTTGGCGAGATCGTGCACTATGACAAGATCAACGGCTACGGCAAGGCGCGCGAGGGCGCGGTGAAGTTCCTCTTTAAGCGCGAGGACATCGCGAGCGACGGTTTGTGGCAGGAGATCCTGCGCTCCAACAACACCTGCGGCATCAAGGTGGCCTTCACCGCGCGCAGGGACGGCAAGAGCGTGCGCTACGGCCGCCTGCGCGAAATCGCGGCGCTGTTTGACGACGGCAGCCTCACGCCGCCGGACTTCAGCCGCCCCATCCCCGGCCAGGCGGAGAGCGAGCCCGCCGCCCCCGCGCCCGCCGGCGACCGCAACCCGCTGGCGCGCGTGTACTTCACCGACGGCACCACGATGGAGGACGTCGTGCGCACCGGCGCGCTGATGTTCTACAACGCGGACAAGTACTTCGGCCGCCTGCGCACGGAGAACGGCGAGCGCTATTACTTCCGCGCCAGCGACGTCATGCAGCAGAGCCTGCTCGACTTCCTGAACACGCGCTCGTCCCTGGACATCGAGGAGACGCTGGTGAACTTCTCCATCAAGCGCCTGCCCACCGGCAAGCTCGCCGCCGGGCGCGTCACCTGGCCGGAGAAGAGCGGCGGCAAGCCGCAGGCGGAAGCAGCCGCCGAGCGGAAGGAAGAGAGCGCGCCGACGCAGGCCGCCGCCGCGGAGGAGGCCGAGCCCGTCTCCTCCAAGGGGAAGGCGGAGCTCAACGCCTACTGCGCCGCCTATCTTAAGGCCTGGGGCGGGGAGGAAGCGGCGCTGCGCGCCCATCTTGGCACGCGCGCCGAGGAGGCCCGCCGCCGGGACGACCTGCGCCTGATGTCTGACCTGTTGCTGGAGCGCGCCGCGCTCTCCGACGCGCGGCGCGAAAAGCGCGACGAGGCGATGTGGGACTACCTGCGCCCGTTGGCGGAGGAGGACGCCGGGGAGGACCTGGCCTCCTTCCTGCGCCAGGCGGTCTACAGCGGCGTGAAGATGTTCGACGCCATGACCGAGCTCTTCGCCGTGGCCGACGGGGCCATCGGCCGCATCTGCGGCATACTCGCCGCGGGCGACGGCCTTGTGACGCTGCGCGCCGAGATGCTGCGCCGCTTTGGCCAGGTGCCGGGCACGGCGCAGGTGCTGCGCGCCGCCTGGCAGCCCCTGGTGGAGGCGCAGAGGGCGAAGGAGGCGTACGCCGCGCTGCCGCTCAGCGAAGAGGGCCTGCGCGCCGTGGACCCGGAGGGCCGGGAGACGGAGTGGGCCGAAGCGCTGCGGGCGCTGCAGGAGAAGGACGGCGCCGCGCTGCAGCGCGCGCGGGAGAACCTGATGCGCCGCCCCTACCGCGCGGCGGTGGAGTGGCTGCTGCCGCACATACTGCAGGCGCAGAGCGAGCTTGCCCACGCCGGCGGCGCGAACGTCGAGGCCCAGGGCCTGTGCAGCCTGTCCGTCTGCGGAAAGACGTACGCGGTGCTCGAGCTCAGCGGCGCGGGGGAGGACCTTTTCTGCCGCGTGGGGGACGCGCTGTGCGACCTGGAGGAGCTGTCCGGGTCCGTGCGGCTCGCCTTCCCGGTGGAAGGGGAGGCGGCGGAGCGCGAGGTGCGCGTCAGCGGCCTTTCCAACGGCACGCAGGTCGAGATCTGCAAGACGGCGGCCTTCCCGCTGCAGAAGCGGGCGCAGAGCGACCCGGCCGCGCTGGTCTTTGAAAAGCGCGCCGTCGCCTTTGTCGCTTCGCCCGAGGCGCTGGAAGCGGTGCGCCGCGGGGCGGAGGAGAAGAAGGGCTGCATCGTGGTGGACGCCGGGGACTTTGACAGCGGCGAGGGCGCGGAAGAGCGCCTGACGCAGGCCCTGCAGGCGGAACTGGAGCAGCGCTTCGGCGCGGAGGTGGCGGGGCTGCTCTCCTTCCCGCGGGCGGGGGAGAAGGCGGAGCCCGGCGCGCTGGAGCGCGCGCTGCGCGACTTTGCCGACGTCTGCCTGCTGCACGACGGCTTAAAGGGCGCCTCTTTGCTGTTCCTGCTGCGCGCCTTTGGCGAGGCGGCGGAGCCCCTGTGCCGCCTTTGCGCAAAGCTTACGCAGATGGATGTCTGCGCCGCGCTTGCGATGGAGGAGGAAGTGGCGGCCGCGCCGGTCTTCGTCGCCCTGGGCGGCGAAAAGGGACTGGCGCAGGCCCTGCACGAGGCGGGCTTTGCCGCGGAGCCTTTGATGCTGGCCTCCTGCGCGCCGGATGAAGAGCAGGCGGAAGAAGAGGCGGAAGAGACGGAAGAAGCGGGCGATGCGGACGCGCAGGACGAAGAAGCCCGGGAAGCGTAAAGCCCGGGGGCAAGCGAGGAGAGAGACATGAGACTGGATAAGTACTTAAAGGTAGCGCGCATCATCAAGCGGCGCACCGTCGCCAATGAGGCGGCGGACGCCGGGCGCGTGACGGTGAACGGCAAGATCGCCCGCGCCTCCTACGAGGTGAAGGCGGGCGACGTCATAGAGATCCGCTTTGGCGAGAAGCTCAACCGCTACGAGGTGCTCTCCGTGCAGGAGACCGTCGGCAAGGCCGGGGCGGCGGACCTCTACCGCCCGCTGCCGTGAGCGGGGCGGGGCGCGCCTATGCCGTGGTCCCCGCCGCCGGGCGGGGGGAGCGCCTGGGCGCGGGCGAAAACAAGGTGCTGCTGGACCTGTGCGGGGAGAGCGTGCTGCGCCGGGCGGTGCGGCCGTTCCTTACGCACGAGGAGATCGCGGGGGTCGTGGTGGTCTGCCGCGCGGGCGAGGAAGAGGCGGTGCGCGCGGCCCTGAGAGCGGACGCGGAGCGCGTCCGGCTCGTGCCCGGCGGGGCGACGCGGCAGGAGTCCGTGCTCTGCGGCCTGCGCGCCCTGCCCAAGGACGCGGAGTTTGTCCTGGTGCACGACGGGGCGCGGCCCTTTGTCACGCGGGCGATCCTGGACGCCTGCCTTGCGGCGCTGAAGGAGACGGGCTCGGCCGTAACATGCACGCGCGTATCGGACACCATCAAGCGCGCGCAAGGGGCGTTTTCCGCCGGCAGCGTGCCGCGGGAGGAGCTGCGCGCCGTGCAGACGCCGCAGTGCTTCCGCCTTGGCGCGCTGCTCCGGGCGCTGGAGGCGGCGCAGCGCGAGGGCGCGGCGGTGACGGACGAGGCCGGGGCGCTGGAGCGCCTGGGCGAGCCGGTGCGCCTGGTGGAGTGCGCGGACTGGAACCCCAAGATCACGACGAGAGCGGACTTTGCGCTGGCAGAGAGCTATCTGCGCGCGCAGGAAGGGACGACGCGGGAAAAAACGCCGCGCGTCGGCACGGGGTTTGACGTGCACAGGCTCGTTCCCGGGCGGCATCTCGTGCTCTGCGGCGTGGAGATCCCCTATGAATTGGGCCTTGAGGGGCACAGCGACGCGGACGTGGCCGTGCACGCGCTGATGGACGCGATCCTGGGCGCGGCGGCGCTGGGCGACATCGGCCGCCTGTTCCCGGACACGGACGAGCGCTACCGCGGCGCGGACTCCATGAAGCTCCTGCAGGAGGTGCTGCGGCGCGCAGGCGCCGCGGGTCTGCGCGTGGTCCACGCGGACGTGACCATCATCGCGCAGAGGCCCAAGCTCCTCCCCTACATGGCGCAGATGGCGGAGAGCCTGCGATCGGCGCTGCCGGGCGCGACGGTGAACGTCAAGGCCACCACCACCGAGGGCCTGGGCTTTGCCGGGCGCGGCGAGGGCATCGCGGCGCAGGCGGCGGCCACGCTCCTGCCATGGTGACGCGGGGGCTGCTGGCCTGGTACGAGGGCGCCAGGCGCGACCTGCCCTGGCGGCGGGACCGCGACCCCTACCGCGTCTGGGTGTCGGAGGCGATGCTGCAGCAGACGCGCGTGGAGGCGGTGCGGCCGCGCTACGAGGTGTTCCTGCGGGAATTGCCGGACGTGCGGGCGCTGGCGGAGGCGCCGGAGGAGAAACTGCTGAAGCTGTGGGAGGGCCTTGGGTATTACGCGCGGGCGCGGAGCATGCAGGCGGCGGCGCGGGAGATCGTGCGGCGGGGCGGCTTCCCGCGCAGCGCGGCGAAACTGCGCGAGCTGCCGGGCTTTGGGCCCTACACGGCCGGGGCGGTGGCCTCGATCGCCTTTTCGGAGCGCGCGGCGGCGGTGGACGGCAACGTGCTGCGCGTCTACGCGCGGCTGGAGGCGGTGGAAGAGAGCGTGCGCACGCCGGCGGCGCGGCGGGCCTGCGAGGCGGCGGTGCTGTCCGCCATGCCGCCGGAGGCCGACCCCGGGCTCTACAACCAGGCGCTGCTGGAGCTGGGGGCGCGGGTCTGCCTGCCGCGCGATCCGCGCTGCGCGCTTTGCCCGCTGCGGGAAAACTGCCTGGCAAGGCGCGAGGGGCTGGAGCGGGACCTGCCCCGCCGCGAGGCGCCCAGGCAGCGGGCGGAGGAGGCGTTCGACGTCTACGTCGCCTGGGAGGCGGGGCGGACGCTGGTGGTGCGGCGGCCCAAGCGCGGGCTGCTGGCCGGGCTGTGGGAGTTCCCCCACGGCGAGGCGGCGTCGTCGCTCTTTGGCCAGGCGGGGGAAGGGCCGCGGGTGCGGCACGTCTTCACCCACAAGATCTGGCAGATGCGCGGGGTGCGCGCCCGGCTTCTGCCGGGCGTTACGGCGGCGCGGGCCGCCGAGGCGCTTGACGGGACCTGGGTGGACGCCGGGGAACTTGCGGCGCTGCCCATGGCCTCGGCGATGGAACCGTTCAGACAGTATGTGTTGGAAAGCGGGGGATTGCGGCAATGGACGACCTGAGGGAACTGCTGGAGAACTTCCAGAGGGCTTATGCGGAAAGGGATCTGACGCGGGCGGAGGAGTGGATCCGCGACGTGTTCGTGGAGGAGGAGCCGGTGTACTTTGGCACCAGCCCGGCGGAGGAATGCCTGGGCGCGGGGCGCATACTGCGGCTGATCGGCTACCAGTGGACGGTCTGGGGGCAGCTCATGCTCGACTTTGACAGTCTGATCCGCCGCGACTGCGGCGAGGCGGCGGGCTTTGTGCTCACCGGCTATGTGGACTGGGAGGTGAGCGAGGAGGCCTTCCTCAGCCGCGCCATGATGGACGTCAAGGACCTGGTGCTGCGCGGCGGCGAGGCGGCGGCGCTGCTGCACGAGCTGAACACGCTCTCCTCCAAGATGCTGATGGAGGCCAGCCGCGGCACGCGCCACGTGCTGCCGGTGCGCCTGAGCGGCATGGCCGTGCGCTGCGAGGACGGGCGCATGCGCTTTGCGCACCTGCACCTCTCTCACCCCACACAGAACTACCCCGACTGCCGCATCGAGCGGCACTAGGAAACAGACGCGCGCGCCAAGCCCGGCGCGCGCGTCTGTTTTTGGGTACGGCCCCCAACCTTGCTCCGCGGGCCCCACCCGCCCGCCCCGCGGCGTCCCCGCTCCCACCATCCCCACCGGGGGGAGAGGGGCTTTGGCGGGGCCGGATAGAGAAGTATCGCCGCGTTCTTTCAGCGGGGCTTCCCGGTGGGGGTCCGGGGGAGCTGCTCCCCCGGGGGCTGGGGGTTGGGCGAGGCTGCCCCAGGGGCGCGGGGAAAGGCCGACGGAGCCGCTGCCTCAACGGGTACGCGCCCAGATCGGAAGAGCGTCGTGTAGGGAAAGAGTGTAGATCTCGGTGGTCGCCGTATCAT
>CALWKN010000144.1 GCA_944381265.1 uncultured Clostridia bacterium | reverse complement strand
CCCGCGGCCGCGCCTCCCTGCTCTACACGGTCCTGGGCGCCGCGGTCTACCTGCTCTTTGGCTATCTTGGCACGACGCTGGGCATGAAGCGCTGGCGCGAGCTCAACTTCGCCTGGGTGCGCCGCCTACAGCAGCAGACCGAGCGCCCCGCCGCCCCCGGCCGCCCCGCCCGCGTCAAGGTCCTGGACACCAGCGCCATCATCGACGGGCGCGTCTTCGACCTGTGCCGTACCGGCTTTCTCGAGGGCGCGCTGGTCGTGCCCGCCTTTGTGCTGACGGAGCTTCGCCACCTCTCCGACTCCTCGGACGACCTCAAGCGCAGCCGCGGCCGCCGCGGACTGGAGCTGCTGGAGCGCATGCAGAAGGAGCAGCACCTGCCCATACAGGTGGACGAGCAGTACTTCCCGGAGGCGGAGGTGGACGTAAAACTGCTAAAGCTTGCGCGCCTGCGCGAGGGCTGCGTGCTCACCACCGACTACAACCTCAACAAGGTGGCCGGCGTCTCGGGGCTTGCCGTGCTCAACATCAACGACCTGGCCAACGCCCTAAAACCCGTCTTCCTGCCCGGCGAGGAGATGCAGGTGCTGCTGGTCAAGGAGGGCAAGGGCGCCAACCAGGGCGTGGGCTACCTGGACGACGGCACGATGATCGTCATTGAGAGCGGCAAACACGCCATCGGCAAGACCGTGACCGTCTTTGTCACCTCCGTGCTGCAGACCTCCGCTGGGCGCATGATCTTTGCCAAGATGCACGAATAAAAAAACGCCCCCCGCTTGGCAAAAAGGGGGCTGCCGCACAGGCGGCGGGCTAGAGCCTTGCGATCGGGAAGTACATATACTGCTTTCCCGTTGCCGGGCAGGTGAAATCGTGGACGGCTCCGGCCAGTTCGACGGCGTTTTCTCGCATATAGCGCAGCACCTGAGAAAACGTATCGGCGCCTTCCACCTCGGCGCGCAGGTACACATAGCCGGGGATCGTCCATTTCGTCCAGCCCGCGGGCGCCTGCGCATCATGCGCGCACTCCGCGCCGGCCAGGTACAGGCCTTTGGAGAAGTTCTCCTCCCACGGCCGGAGGGAGCGGCTGAAATCGGACATCGCGCCCCACAGGGCGACGAGCGCGCCGTTTTCGTCCCGCTTTGCCAGGTGCGCGATCTCGGAAAAGTGCGCGTCCGCTTCCGCCCACAGCCTTTGTATGAAACCCGGGCCCTCCGCCGTGGACCCCTCTTTCCCGATCACGGCAAATGCTTCCTTCCTACAGGTTTCGATCTTCACGAAAAACACCCCCATCTCTTATCCGCTGAAAACAACAGCCACGGCAGGAATCCTGCCGTGGCTGTCTGCGATTCTATGGACGATCTGCCGCCGGATCAGCGCTGCACGCGGCCGGAAGCGTTGCCGCCCATGAGGGACTTGACCTCGGCCACGGAGACCATGTTGAAGTCGCCCTCGATAGTGTGCTTCAGCGCGGAAGCCGCCGCCGCGTACTCCACCGCGCCCTGGTTGTCGTAACCGGAGAGCAGGGCGTAGATCAGGCCGGAGCCGAAGCTGTCGCCGCCGCCGACGCGGTCCACGATGCGGATGGCGTACTTCTTGGAGATGGAGATCTCGCCGGTCTTGCCGTCGTAGAGCATGCCGGACCAGTTGTTGTCGGAAGCAGAGAGGGACTCGCGCAGGGTAATGGCGACCTTCTCGCAGTGGAAGCGCTCCACCAGCTGACGGGCGACGGACTTGTAGCCCTCGACATCCAGCTTGCCGCTGTTGATGTCGGTGTGCTCGGCGCGGATGCCGAAGACGTCCGCGGAGTCCTCCTCATTGGCGATCAGCACGTCGACGTAGGGCACCAGCTCGCCCATGACCTGGCCGGCCTTCTCGCGGGACCAGAGGTTCTTGCGGTAGTTGAGGTCGCAGCTGATCTTGACGCCGCGGGCCTTGGCGGCCTTGCAGGCTTCCAGCGTCACGGCGGCGGTGCCGTCGGACAGAGCGGGGGTGATGCCGGTCCAGTGGAACCAGTCGGCGCCCTCGAAAATCTTGTCCCAGTCAAAGTCGCCGGGCTTGACGTTGGCGATGGCGGAATCGGCGCGGTCGTAGACGACCTTGGAGGGGCGCATGGAGACGCCCTTCTCGCAGAAGTAGATGCCCAGGCGCTTGTTGGAGCGGACGACGTCGGAGACGTCCACGCCGAAGGTGCGCAGCGCGTTCATCGCCGCATCGCCGATGGGGTTGGCGGGAACGGCGGTGACGTAGTGGGCGTCCATGCCGTAGTTGGCCAGCGAAACGGCCACGTTGGCCTCCGCGCCGCCGTAGACCGCGTCAAAGCAGTGGGCCTGCTGGAAGCGGTAGTAACCCTGCGGGGCGAGGCGGAGCATGATTTCACCGAAGGTAACGATTTTCGCCATTGAGGTACACTCCTTCTTTTATGCGCTTTTGCGCATAATATATTTGTGACGGCGCAAGGCTAAAGTCGGGGCGGCCCCCGCCGCCCTGCGCCATGGGGCGCGATTCAGTCGCGGTAGCCCATCCGCTGGGAGATGCTGTGGGCCGCGTCCATGACAAAGCCGGCGATCTCCTCGTCCCGGGCCGGGGTGATGATCTGCTTGAGCCCCGAGGTGCTCACCGCGGCGATGATGTTGCCGCGATAGTCGTAGATGGGCGCGGCGATGCAGCGGATGCCCGGCTCGTGCTCCTGGTCGTCGCGCGACCAGCCGCGCTGGCGCGTAAGGCGGATCTCCTTGATCAGCGCCTCGGGGTCGGTGATGGAGCGCGAGGTGTAGGTCGGGAGCTTGGTGGAGCGGATCTTTTCGCACAGCTCCGCGTCCGGAAGACCGGAGAGCAGCGCCTTGCCCGTGGCCGTGCACAGCGCCGGCGAGCGCCTGCCGATCTGCGAGTACATGCGGATGGAGTGGATGGTCTCGATCTTGTCAATGTAGATGATCTCCAGCCCATCCAGCATCGCCAGGTGCACCGGCTGCTTTGTCAGCTGCAGAAGCCTGCGCAGGTAGGGCTGGGCCTCGGTCTTGAGCTCCACCTGGTTGAGGTACAGGCTGGACAGCTCGACGATCTTCATGCCAAGCCGGTAGGCGCCGCCGCTGCGCTGCTCGACGTAGCCGCGCTCGCCCAGGGCGGACAGGAGCCTGTGCACCGTGGACTTGTGCAGCCCAACGCGCGTGGAAATCTCCGTCACGCCCAGGCCCTCTTTTTCCCCCGCGAGCGTCTCGATGATGGACAGCGCGCGGTCAATGGACTGAACGGTGGCTTTTTCCATAGTTGATGTTCCTCCCGGTGTCGCAAACCGTCCGGCGTTCTGCCAGGCAAAACGCCGTTTCGACGCTCTCAGTATAGCACAGAACGCCCCGCCCCGCAACCATTTTTGAAACGCCGTTCCGCACTTTGAAACAACGGCCGCCGGCGAAAAAAAAGCGCGGAGTTTACGGTCCTGTCCTTGCGAAACAGGGAAGCTGAAGATATAATGAATAAATGATGAAGAATCCTGTCGGAGGGCGGAGGAAAAGCATGGCAACAAAGAGAGAGGCGGTCATCATCGGCGCGGGCAAGATGGGCCGCGGCTTCTGCGCCGAGATCCTGGCCAGCGCCGGCTGCCACCTTACGTTTGTGGACAGCGACGAAGCGCGCGTCGAGCGGCTGCGCAGCGCGGGCGGCTACACGATCTACAAGGCGCGCAGGACCTACTTTGAGACGGTCTCCATCGAGGGCTTTGACGCGCTGCCGCTAAAGAGCGAGGGCGAGATCTCGGATCGGATCGCGCATCGCGGGGTGCTGGTGATGATCGCCGTGCCCTCGGCGCAGATCGAGGCGGTGGCCTCGCTCCTTTGCGTGTGCATCGCGCGCAAGGCGCTGGAGACCCCCGAGGAGCCGCTGGACATCCTCCTTTGCATCAACGAGATCGACGTAAAGCGCCGCCTCATCGCCTGCTTTGAGGGGATGCTGGGCGGCAGCGCCCTGGAGTACGCGCAAAAACGCGTGGGCGTTGTGGAGACGGTGGCCATATGCATGTGCCCGGAGCTGCCGGACAACCTGGCAGAGCGCGATCCCTTGGGTGTGCTCACCAACGGCTATCCGGAGATGCCCATGGACGCCACGGCCTTTAAGGGCGAGCCGCCGCGCTCGGAGAAGATCCGCCTGACCTACCACCTCGATGCGGAAGCCCACCGCAAGATGTACACCTTCAACACCGCCTACGCCTCCATCGCCTACCTGTCCAGCCCCAAGCACTATGTCTGGGCCACGGAGGCGATGAAGGACCCGGAGATCGTGCGCAGCGTGCGCGCGGCGCTGGAGGAGTCCACGATCGGCCTTTGCGGCGAGTACGGCTTCACAAAGGAAGAGATGGCGGCCTGGAACGAGCGGATCTTGGCGGTGATCGACAACCCGCTGCTGGGCGACACGATCAACCGCCTGGGCTCGGACACGCCGCGCAAGGTCGGGCCGCAGGACCGCCTGGTGGGCGCGGCGCTGCTGTGCCTAAAGCACGGCGGCGACCCGGCGACGCTGGCCCGCGTCATCGCCTACGCCTACCGCTACCCGGCCTCCGACGACCCGCGCACCGCTGCCTTCATGCGCTTTATCGAGTCCGAGGGCATCGAGACGGCGCTGGAGCGCTATTCCCGCCTGGCGCTGCGCAACCAGCTGCACCGCCGCGTGCGCGAGATCTACGAGAAACTGGAGGACCCCGCATGAGCCGCAGCCTGGCCTTTCTCTCCGACGTACACGGAAACCTGCCGGCGCTGGAGGCGGCGCTTCGCGACCTGGACGCGCGCGGCGTAGACGAGATCTACTTCCTGGGCGACGCCATCGGCAAGGGGCCGAGCGTACACGAGGTGCTCTCTCTTTTGCGCGAGCGCTGCCGCGGTGCGGTCTACGGCAACTGGGACCGGCTGATCCTCTCCTCCAAGGACGGGGAGCGCTTTGGCGTGCCCTATTACCGCGCGCGCCTGAACGCGGAGGAGCGCGCCTGGCTCGCCTCCCTGCCCGAGACGCTGGAGCTGCGCTTTGCCGGCCGCAGCGTGCTCGGCTACCACGGCCGCTTTTCCATCGACCGCGTGGTCACGCCCATGCTCAACAACGAGCGCGAGAACGTGGAAAAGGCCATGTACCGCTTCGGCCCGCACGACATCACCGTCATGGGCGACGCGCACCACTCCTTTCTGCTGACGAACCAGGGGCGCTACCTGCTCAACACCGGCGCGGTGGGCAACCCCTGCGACCGCATGCCGCTGGTCAGCTACCTGCTGCTGCACGAGCGGGACGGGGCGTTCTCCATCGAGCACGTGCGCGTGCCCTATGACGTGAGGCGCGCCGTGTCCCTGGCCCTGCGTAGCCCCGACCTGCCCATGCTGGAGACCTACATCCGCGAGACGGTCACCGCCGTCTACAGCCGCTCCTACGCGCCGCAAACCGCCCTGCCGCGCAGTCCCTGGGAGGACCTGCCGCTCTCCGTCTACGAGGACTACGCCGCGCGGGAGGGGCTGTCCTCGGCGCTCTCGCACGTGCTGGCCGAGCAGATGCGCGACCTTCCCGCCGGGAGCGTCTGCCTGCTGGGCGTGGGCGGCGGCAGCGGCCTGGCCTTTGCCTCCGCCCTGTCCTACGAGCACATACTGGGCGTGGACGTGAGCGAGTCCTTCCTCTCCGCCTGCCGCGCCCGCTTTGCCCACCTGGGGCCGCGGCTGGAGCTGCTGCGGCTGGACCTGCGCGACCCCAAGGCCCGCCTGCCGCACGCCGAACTGCTGCTTGCGGACCTTGTGATCGAGGAGGCGGGGCTTGCCGCCTTCGTGCGCCAGGTCGCGCTGTGCGCGCCGCGCCTGCTCTCCTGCGTGGTCAACCTTTGTCACACGCCGCCGGGCGGGCCCTTTGCCCCCGCCTTTGCCGACATCGAGAAGCAGCGCTGCGACGTGGACCCGCAGGCCCTGGTCCGCGCGCTGGAAAAGCAGGGCCTGCGCATGACGCGCCTGCAGACCTACCCCGGCGGCGGCGCGCGCCTGCTGCTGCGCCTGGACTTTGTCCGCCCGTAAGCTCCCATGACGACCAAAATCCTTCACCGCGACGCCATCAAGTGCGCCGCCATGGCCGCGATGCTGCTGAACCACATCGCGGTGATCTTTTTGCCCGCGGGCACGCTCCTTGCCGAGGTCCTGACGGACGTCGGCTATTTTACGGCCGTGACCATGTGCTTCTTTCTCGTGGAGGGCTATCGCCATACGCGCTCCAAGCGGCGCTACGGCCTGCGGCTCGCGCTCTTTGCGCTGCTGTCGGAGCTGCCGTTCTGTCTGGCCTTCTCCGGCGAAAAAACGCTTGCCTTCTGCGGCATGAACATGCTCTTTACGCTGCTGCTCTGCTTCCTCCTGCTCGTCGTGCGCGAGAGGGTGGCGTCTCCCCCGCTGCGCGTCCTGCTGCTGCTCGCGCTGACGCTCCTGTCCCTTGGCAGCGACTGGGCGCTGCTCGCCCCGATCTTCACGCTGCTGTT
>CALWKN010000143.1 GCA_944381265.1 uncultured Clostridia bacterium | reverse complement strand
CATCCGCGTCACCCCGGAGGACCTGGAGAAGATCCCGCCCGACCTTACGGCGCGCACGCTGCGCTACCTGCAAAGGGAGAGCCTAGAGCAGGTCTTTGGCAGGACGGAGCAGGCGCTCTGCGAAGAATTGCGGCAAGACGATTCCACCGCGAGCCTCGCGGCGCCCGACCCTGTGTTTTACGTCGACGCAGCGTTCAACGTCTATCCCAACTTCACCGCGCCCGCGCCGGCCTGGCGCCTGGGGAACGTGCGCGTCGACGGCGCGGAGGCGATCCTGAAAACCTACGCGCAGAACGGGAGCGCCGCGCAGCGCGCACGCCGCACGATCCCCCTGTGCGACCTGGCGGCGGCGCAGGGGGACGAGCAGAGCCAAAGGCTCTTTGGCCGGGAGGACTACATCACCTACCTGCTCAACCGGGCCTGCCGTAAGGCCTGCGCGCCCGTTTAGCGCTGGGCGCGCAGGTACATGCTGTCCTGCTCGGTGAGCGCGCGCTGCACGCGGCAGGGATTGCCAAAGGCCAGCACGCCCGCGGGGATGTCCTTTGTCACCACGCTGCCCGCGCCGATGACGCTGCCGTCGCCAA
The DNA here is from genome assembly GCA_944381265.1 of uncultured Clostridia bacterium. Lineage (GTDB taxonomy): Bacteria > Bacillota > Clostridia > Christensenellales > UBA1750 > Spyradocola. Next base: position 1,995 of record CALWKN010000143.1, on the reverse strand, counting down.
TGGTCACACCGCCGCAGATGGTGACGTTCGAGGCGATCCACACGTCGTTGCCGATGCGTATGGAGCGGCCGTACTCAAAATCGTGCAGGCTGCCGTCTTCGTCCACCGTCAGGCGCCGCTCCTCGGCAAGCAGCGAGTGGATGCCCGTGGCCAGCGTGCAAAAGGGGCCGACAAAGACGTTGTCGCCGATCTCCACCTGTCCGCCGGCGATGAAGCTGAAGTAGATGTTGGCGTAAAAGTTCTTGCCGATGCGGATCTCGCGGATGTTGTCCAGATAGATGGGCGCCTCCAGCGTGCGGAAGCGGCCGAAGTCCTGGTCCGGGAACATTTGGCGCAGCAGCGCCTGCTTCTGCTCGCCGTCGTCCGCGCCAAGGGCGTTGTAGGCCTCGCACAGGCGGCGGCTCTCGGCCTGCGCTTTGCCCAGCTCCGCGTCCATGCAGTCGTAGATGCGCCCCAGGCGCATGCGCTCGTATTCGGTCATGGGGAAACCCCTCCTCGCGTTTTTTGTCTGTATTGTAGCACAACGCGGGGAGGCTTGCAAAGCCTCGGCTTTGACGGGAGCGCCCGTCTGCGCTATAATAGAGACGGCTCCGGCCGCAGCCGGAGAGACAGAGACGAAAGGGAGATGGACAAGAAATGAAGATCGTTTTGCTGGAGTCCCTCGGCATATCCGACGAACTCCTGGAATCCTACGCCAAGAAGCTGGAAGAAAAGGGCCACGAGTTCGCGGCCTACCCGCGCGACATGGACGTCAGCGTCCAGATCGAGCGCGCCAAGGACGCCGACATACTCATGATCGCCAACATGCCCCTCAAGGGCGAGGTGATCCGCGCCTGCAAGAAGCTGAAGTTCATCGACGTGGCCTTCACGGGCGTGGACCATGTGGACCTGCAGGCGGCCAAGGAGATGGGCGTCAAGGTCTCCAACGCCTCCGGCTACTCCACCCAGGCCGTGGCGGAGCTGGCGCTTAGCATGATGCTGTCGCTGCTTCGCAACGTGCCGCAGGTGGACGAGCGCTGCCGCGCGGGCAAGACCAAGGACGGCCTGGTCGGCTCCGAGCTCAAGGGCAAGACCGTGGGCATCGTCGGCGCCGGCGCCATCGGCCAGAACACCGCCCGCCTGTGCAAGGCCTTCGGCTGCCGCGTCCTCGCCTACAACCCGCGGCCCAAGCAGGTCGAGGAGGGGCTGCTGGAGTTCGTGGACCTGGACACGCTGACCCGCGAAGCGGACATCATCTCCCTCAACTGCCCGCTCAACGACAGCACGCGCGGCATGTTCGGCAAGGAGCGCATCGCCATGATGAAGAAGAACGCCCTGCTCATCAACGTGGCGCGCGGTCCGGTCGTCGACTCGAAGGCTCTGGCCGACGCCCTGAACGAGGGCCGTATCGGCGGCGCGGGCATCGACGTCTTTGAGATCGAGCCGCCGCTGGACCCCGCGCACCCGCTGCTGCACACGCCCAACACCATCGTCACCCCGCACGTGGCCTTCGCCACCAAGGAGTCCATGGCCCTGCGCGCCGAGATCGTGTTCGACAGCCTGGACAAGTTCCTCTCCGGCAGCCAGATCAACGTCATTCTTTAAATGCACCCACAAAAAGAGGCCCACGCGGGCCTCTTTGAGCGTGTCGACAAAGTCGACACGCTTCGAAAAAATGCAAGTTTGCATTTTTTCGAGTGACATCCGCCCCCTGTGCCCTTCGGGCAAGGCCGGGGGCGGATAAAGGAAAGCGGCCCTACGGGCCGACATCCTCGCGGCGTACACGCCGCCGCTGCGGATTGAAGATGACGGGGCTGCGGCCCCTCCATGCATCCCCAAGAGAGTGACCATTCTTTTTCGCCAGTCTGAAGAGGCCCGCGCGGGCCTCTTTTTTTACATAACGCCCCGCGCTGCGAAAAAAGGCGGACGGCCCGAAAAGTAAGGGCCGTTCGCCTTGCGGTCTGCGGGGAAAAGCGGGGTCAGCCGGGGCGGTACATGGTCACCTGGACCTTCTTG
>CALWKN010000142.1 GCA_944381265.1 uncultured Clostridia bacterium | reverse complement strand
GCATCATCTTCATCACCAGCTCCCGCGCCGAGATGGCCTACCCCGACGACTACCTCTACGGCGGCTTCAAGGCCTGCGTCAAGCGCGCCACCGAGTCCATGGCGCTGGACCTTTCCGCCTACAACATCCGCGTCAACTGCGTGGCCCCGGGCGCGACCTGGGTGCCCAAGAACGACAAGGTGCTCTCTCCCTTTGTCAAGGAGTCCATCCCGCTGCACCGCGTGGGCACGCCGCGCGAAAACGGCGAGGTCGTGGCCTTCCTTGCCAGCGAGAACGCCTCCTACATCACCGGCATCACCGTGCGCGTGGACGGCGGTCTGATCCTGCCCGGCATGCTGGAGGGGAATGAGAAGATCCCCTGGGTGCGCGAGGATTGGAAGCAGGCGCAGTACGAAAAGGCCATGCAGATGGTCAAGGAGAACGAGGAAAAGGAGTAACGCCCGATGCATAAAAAGGCCAGCCTGCTTCAGGAGCTCAGGGCGCTGCTCCCCTCCAACGCCACGGTGCTGATGCACTCGTCCTGCAAGAGCCTGGGCCCCCTGGAAAACGGGGCCGACACGCTGTTGGACGCGCTGACGGAGTACTTTTCCGACGGGCTCGTGGCGCTGCCGACGCACACCTGGGCCACGGTGAACAAGCGCCAGCCGGTCTACGACGTGCTGGAGAGCCCGGTGTGCGTAGGGATACTGCCGGAGCTCTTCCGCAAGCGCCCGGGCGTGCACCGCTCCTGGCATCCGACGCACTCGGTCGCGGCCTACGGCGCGGACGCGGAGGCCTTTGTGCGCGGGGATGAAAACTGCCACACGCCCTGCGCGCGGGACTCCGCCTGGGGCCGGCTCTATGACCGGGACGCCTACGCGCTGCTGGTGGGCGTGGAGCTCAACCGCATGACGTTCTTCCACGGCGTGGAGGAATGGGCGGACGTGCCGGGGCGCGTGGACACGGAGCACCCGCTGCGCCTTGTCATCGTGCCGCCGGAGGGCCCGCGCGTGATCGGCCATTTCGCGCCGCACATCGCGGACTCCTCCCAGCTCTTCCCCAAGGCGGAAGACCTGCTGCTGCGCAGGGGCGCCATGCGCATCGGCCGCCTGGGCGACGCCACGGTGCGCATCGTCTCCTGCCGCAAGTCGGCGGATATCCTGCTGGAGGTGCTAAAGGAAGATCCTTTCCTCTTTGGCATGCCCCGTCCTTAACGTTCCACAGCCAAAGCGACAGGACGCCGCGTCCTTCTCCTCTTTTCGAGGCGGGACGCGGCGTTAGTTGTAAAGAATTTTCAAACTTCTTCTGTTGTTCATCTGGCTTTCAAACTCGCTACTTATACTAAAATATGAAAAAATATTTTGACGAGGTGGGACCATGCCGAAACTTCTGGTTGCTGACGATGAGATGCGCATCCGCGAGCTGATCCGCAAGTACGCGGTCTACGAGGGATACGAGGTGGACGAGGCGGAGAACGGATCGCAGGTGCTGGAGCTGTGCCGGCGGGAGAGCTATGATATGATCGTTCTGGACATCATGATGCCGGAAATGGATGGCTTTGCCGTGGTGCGGGAACTGCGCACGTTCTGCAGCGCGCCGGTGATCCTGCTCTCTGCCCGCAGCGAGGAGCTGGACCGCATCCACGGCTTCTCCCTGGGCGTGGACGACTACGTCTCCAAGCCCTTCTCCCCGCGGGAGCTGATGATGCGCATCGCCGCCATCCGCAAGCGCGCGGCCGGGCCGACGGCGGGCGCGCAGCCGGACATCTTCGTGCACGAGGGGCTGACCGTGGACTTCACCGCCCGCAAGGTGACGGTGAACGGCGAGCGCATGGACCTCTCCCCCAAGGAATACGAGCTGCTCTTCTTCCTGGTGCGCAACCGCAACATCGCGCTGACGCGGGAGAAGCTGATCTGCGAGGTCTGGGGCTATGACTTCACCGGCGACGAGCGCACGCTGGACACGCACATCAAGCTCCTGCGCAAGCGCCTGGGGCCGTACGCCGGCTGCATCGTGACGCTGCGCGGCGTGGGCTACCGCTTCGAGGTATGAGGCGGCGGGCGGGCCGCGCGCGCATCAGCTTCCGCCGCGCCACGCTGCTGTCCTTCGGCGTGTTTGTGGCGGCGATGCTGGGGCTGCTCTGGCTGTTCCAGATCGTGCTGCTGGACGACTTCTACGCGCTGATCAAGAAGCGCGCCGTGTCAAGCGCCATGGAAGAGGCGGCGGCGATCCTGGCGGAGGGCGCGAACTACGCCGAAGAACTGGACGATCTGAGCGAAAACCGGGACGTCTGCATCAGCGTGGTCAACGACAAAGGGGAAGTGCTCTACGTCGGGCACGTCTCCCCCTCCTGCATCATCCACAACGTGCCCAACAGTGATCTCATCTACTACTATCTGGATCGCGTGGAGGAACCCGGAGACGTGCTGGAGGACGTGTTCAACCGCTTCACGCTGCCGAAAATGCAGGCGGGAGACGCGCTGCAGACCAAGGACGAACAGCAGTGGCACGACGAAGCGACGCCGCCGCCCGCGCGCCTGCACAACGTCATGCAGTCCATGCTCTGCATGCGCTTTGTCTCCTTTGGCGACGGCTCGCAGGCGCTGCTGCTGGTAAACGCCACGCTGACGCCGGTGAACGCCACGGTGCAGACGCTGCGGCTGCAGCTAATGCTGGTGACGCTGCTGCTGGCGGGCCTGGCGGCGGCGCTGGGCTTTGCCCTGGCCGGGCGCTTTTCCCGGCCGATCGCCGCCATGAGCCGCGAAGCGGAAAAGCTGGCGCGCGGGGATTTCTCGGCGCACTTTTCCGGCGACGGCTTCCGGGAGGCGGCGCAGCTGGCGGACACGCTGAACTACGCGGCGGCGGAGCTGGGGCGGACGGAGGAGCTGCGGCGCGAGCTGATGGCCAACGTCTCGCACGACCTGCGCACGCCGCTGACCATGATCGAGGGCTTTGCCGAGATGATGCGCGACCTGCCGGGCGAGAACACGCCGGAGAACGCGCAGGTGATCGTGGACGAGGCGCGCTATCTCTCGGCCCTGGTGCGGGACATACTGGACCTGTCCAAGCTCGAGGCGGGCGTACAGGAGATGACGCTGGAGCGCCTGGACCTGAGCGACTGCGTGCGCGAGATGGCGGGGTGCTACAGCGCGTTCTGCCAGAAGGAGGGCTTCGTCATCGACGTGGAGGCGCCGGACGCGCTCTTTGTGCAGGCGGACCGGCTGCGGCTGCAGCAGGTGCTCTACAACCTGATCAACAACGCGGTGGCCTACACCGGGCCGGACAAGCGGGTCTTCGTGTCGCTGCGGCAGGCGGACGGCGCGGCCCGCGTCGAGGTGCGGGACACGGGCAAGGGCATCGCACCGGAGGACCTGCCCTACGTCTGGGAACGCTACTACAAGGTGGACAAGAAGACCCACCAGCGGGCGCTGGTAGGCACGGGGCTGGGGCTGTCCATCGTGCGCAAGGTGCTGGAGGCGCACAAGGCGCGCTTTGGCGTGGAGAGCGGCGAAAGCGGCAGCACGTTCTGGTTTGAGCTGCCCCTGGAGGAGACGGACTAGCGCGCGGCGCAGCAGGGCCGCGGCCCAGATCTTTCAAACATGCCGTCTCTCTTCACTTTGCATCGCGCAAAAATGAAGCGGAGCGCCGCAAGGCGCTCCGCTGCTTTTTGTGCAAGTGGGCTCAGCCGACCCAGCGACAGACCTCGTCGGCCATGGCGGCGGGATCGACCACGTCGTTGTGGAGCCGGGGCTTTGCGCGCAGGTCGCGCAGGGACGCGGGCATGGGCAGGCCGCAGACCTTCTCCAGCGCGTCGGCGCAGGCGAACTCGTCCAGCGCCTCCACGGCCTCGGCGCCGCGCAGGGCAGTCAGCACGCTGCGGCTGAACTTGTAGGGGCTGGCGGTGGAGACCACGACCATGGGCCGGCGGTCGCCGGTGACGCTGCGGTAGTTCTCCGCCACGCTCCAGGCAACGGCCGTGTGGGGATCCATCGTGTAGCCGCAGGCGTCGTAGACGCGGGCGATGGCACCGAGCGCCTTTTCGTCGTCGGCCCAGCCGGCGGCAAAGCTCTCGCGCAGGGCGCGGCAGACCTTCTCCCCCACCTCGTACCTGCCGCCGCTCTTTAGCGCCTGCATCCAGGAGGAGACGAGCGCGCCGTCGCGGTCGCACAGCTCAAAGAGCAGCCGCTCGAGGTTGGAGGAAACGAGTATGTCCATCGAGGGGGACGTGGTCTTGTGGAAGGGCCGGTTGGCGTTGTAGACGCCCTGCTCGATGAAGTCAAAGAGCACGTTGTTGGCGTTGCTGGCGCAAAGGAGCTTGCCCACGGGCAGGCCCATGCGCTTGGCGTAGTAGGCGGCGAGTATGTTGCCGAAGTTGCCGGTGGGGACGCAGAAGTTGACCTCGTCCCCCAAGGCGATGGCGCCTTTTTTCAGCAGGTCCGCGTAGGCGGAGAAGTAGTAGGCGACCTGGGGCGCCAGGCGGCCGAAGTTGATGGAGTTGGCGCTGGAGAGCTCGACGCCCTTTTCCGCCAGGGCCCGCGCCATGTCCGCGTCGCCGAAGATGCGCTTTACGCCCGTCTGGGCGTCGTCAAAGTTGCCCCTGACGGCGCAGACGTGGGTGTTATCCCCCTCCTGGGTGATCATCTGCAGCTTCTGCGCGGGTGAGACGCCGTCCACAGGGTAGAACACGCCCACCTGCGTGCCGGCGACGCCGGCAAAGCCCTCCAGCGCGGCCTTTCCGGTGTCGCCGGAGGTGGCCACGAGTATGAACACCTGCTTGTCCACGCCCGTCTTGCGCATGGCAAGGGGCATCAGGCGCGGCAGCATCTGCAGGGCCATGTCCTTAAAGGCGTGCGTCGGGCCGTGCCAGAGCTCCAGCACGTGCAGGTCTTCCACGTCCTTCAAGGGCGCGGGCGGGCCATCAAAGCGGGCGTAGGCGCTCTCTGCCGCCGCCTGCAGTTCGTCTGCGGTAAAGTCGGTGAGGTAGGCGGCGAGGACTTCCCGCGCGCGGTCGGCGTAGGGCTTTTCCGCCATGCCTTGGACGGCGCGGAGCGAGAAGGCCGGAAAGCTCTCCGGCACATACAGGCCGCCGTCCGGGGCAAGGCCCGCGACGATGGCCTGCGACGCGCGCACGCCCGCGGCGCCGGAACGGGTGCTGACGTAGTTCATGAACAGAGATCTCTCTTCCTGTGGTCGGCCGGGAACCCTTCTGCTGCCGCAAGAAGGGCTTTTCGGGGGTCAGTCGGCGATGTACTTCTTGAGGAACTCGGGGACCGCGTCGTCCTTGGCGGTGGCGGAGATGACCACGTCCACGCCGTGGCGATGGGTGATGTCCTCAAGCTTGACAAAGAAAGGCTCCAGATCCGCCATCTCACTCTTGACAAGGCGGAGGAAGCCATCGATGAACAGCTGCTTCATATCGTAGTTGCCGGCCAGTATGCCGCAAATGAAGCCCATGAAGGTATCGGGGCTGGACACATCGTATTCCGTGGCGTTGACGAAGCGAATCTCGTGACGCAGGTCGTACATGTAGCGATTATCGTCGTCGATGAACACCAGCTCGCCCGTGGAAGACTTGACCGCCTCGTTGGCCGCGTCGATGATCTTCTTGGTCTTGCCGGAGCCCTTCTTGCCGTAAATGATACGAATCATGTTTACCTTCCTCCTTTCTGTTGTGATTTTCATTATACATGAAACGGGCGCTTTATTCCAGAGCTAAATGCCCACTTTGCAAAAATTCTTTTTTCTCTCCGGACGTTCCGCGAATTATCCCGCGGAAACACCCAAGGCCCGGCGAACATTCCTGTCCGACGGGCCGCTATGGATGTGCAATTGTCCGTATGCGCCTTAGAGCACGCGCTTGTGGGCCATGAGCTCCTCGAAGAACTCGGGGTCGGCGGCAAAGACCATCTGCTCCAGCTCCTCATCGCCCATGACCGTGTTGCGGCCGGAGGCGTACTCGGCGTCGACCAGTTCCTTTACGGCGGCGACGACGGCGTGGCGCTTGTCGAGCGTGTTCTCGCCCTTGAGGCCGAAGTAGCCGTTCATCCAGTGCGCGATGCCCGCAAGGCCGGAGTGGCTGTCCACGGCGACCGTGGCGGGGCGGTTGAGGATCTTGCCGGTGTCAAAGATGTTGTAGATCTCCTCGTCCTTGAGCAGGCCGTCGGCGTGGATGCCGGCGCGGGTGCTGTTGAAGGCGCGGCCGACAAAGGGCGTGCGCGGCGGCACGACGTAGCCGATGTCCTTCTCAAAGAACTCGGCGATGTCGGTGATGGCGGTAAAGTCCATGCCATCCTGCGTGCCGCGCAGCTGCGCGTACTCGATGGCCATGGCCTCCAGCGGGCAGTTGCCGGTGCGCTCGCCGATGCCCAGCAGCGCGCAGTTGACGGAGGAGCAGCCGTAGAGCCAGGCGGCGTCGGCGTTGGTGACGACCTTGTAGAAGTCGTTGTGGCCGTGCCACTCCAGCCAGGCGGACGGGACGTCGGCGTAGTGCCTGAGGCCGTACATGATGCCGGGGACGGAGCGCGGCAGCGCCACGCCCGGGAAGGAGACGCCAAAGCCCAGCGTGTCGCAGGCGCGGATCTTGATGCGTATGCCGCTCTCCTTGGCCAGGTTCATCAGCTCCGTGGCAAAGGGCACGACAAAGCCGTAGAAGTCGGCGCGGGTGATGTCCTCAAAGTGGCAGCGGGGGCGGATGCCGTGCTCGAGCGCCGCGCGCACGATGCCCAGGTACTTCTCCATGGCCTGGCGGCGGGTGAGGTGCATCTTCTTAAAGATGTGGTAGTCCGAGCAGGAGACGAGTATGCCGGTCTCCTGCAGGCCCATTTCCTTGACCAGCTCAAAGTCCTTTTCGTTGGCGCGGATCCAGGCGGTGACCTCCGGGAAGGGCAGCCCCAGCTCCAGGCACTTGCGCACGGCCTGCTTATCCTTCTCCGTATAGAGGAAGAACTCGCTCTGGCGGATGATGCCCTTGGGCCCGCCCAGGCGCGAAAGGAGCTTGTAGAGCGTGACGATCTGGTCGACCGTGAAGGGGGAGCAGCTCTGCTGGCCGTCGCGGAAGGTGGTGTCCGTGATCCAGATCTCTTCCGGCATGTGCAGCGGCACGACGCGGTGGTTGAACGCGATCTTGGGCACGGAGGTATACTCGTACAGTTCGCGGTAGAGGTTCGGCTCTTCCACGTCCTGAAGGCGGTACTTGTAGTTGGCCTGCTCCAAAAGGTTGGACTTGGCGTCAAATTCCAGCATGGGTCGCCCTCCTTCTTTATGAGTTTCTAAAATTTAGGGAAAACGGAACTTAGTCGGCAAGGCCGGTGACAAACTCGGCGATGCGGTCCATGCCCTTTTCGATGTTCTCCATGTTGGTGGCGTAGGACAGGCGCACGAAGCTGTCCGCGCCAAAGCCGATGCCGGGGACCACGGCCACCTTGCTCTCCTCCAGCAGCAGGCGGGTAAAGCTCATGGAGTCCACGATCGCCTCGCCCCTGCACTTCTTGCCAAAGAGGCCGGAGATGTTCATCATCACGTAGAAGGCGCCCTTGGGCGGGATGCAGGAGAGGCCGGGGATGCCGTTGATGCGGGAGACGATGTACTTGCGGCGGCGGTCAAACTCGGCGACCATGTCCTTGAGCTGGTTGTCCGGGCCGGAGAGGGCCGCCAGCGCCGCGTACTGGGCGATGGAGTTGGGGTTGGATGTAGAGTGGCTCTGGTAGTTGGTCATGGCCTTGGCCACGTTCAGGGGCGAAGCGGTGTAGCCGATGCGCCAGCCGGTCATGGCGTAGGCCTTGGACATGCCGTTGATGGTGATGGTGCGCTCCTTGATCTCCTCGTCCAGGGAGGCGATGGAGACGTGCTCCGTGCCGTCATAGACAAGGTATTCGTAGATCTCGTCGGAGATGATGTAGAAGTCGTGCTTGACGGCAAGGCGGCCGATGTCCAGCAGCTCCTCGCGGGTATAGACAAAGCCGTTGGGGTTGTTGGGGGAGTTGAGGATGATGGCGCGGGTCTTGTCGGTGACGGCCGCCTCGATCTCGCAGGGCAGGAGCTTGAAGCTGTTCTCCGCGCGCGCCTGCACGATGACGGGCACGCCGCCGGCCATGCGGATGAGCTCGGGATAGCTGACCCAGTAGGGGCCGGGCACGATGACCTCGTCCCCGTCGTCCAGAAGGGCCTGGAAGGAGTTAAAGAGCGAGTGCTTGGCGCCGTTGGAAACGACGATCTGGGCGGGCTCGTACTCCAGGCCGTTGTCGCGGCGGAACTTCGCGCAGATGGCCTTCTTCAGCTCCATCGTGCCGGAGGCGGGCGTGTAGCGCGTCATGCCGCGGTCCAGGGCGTCCTTGGCCGCGCGGCGGATGTGCTCGGGGGTGTCAAAGTCCGGCTCGCCGGCGCCAAAGCCCACCACGTCCAGACCCTGGGCCTTCATCTCCTTGGCCTTGGCGTCGATCTCCAGCGTGACCGAGCCCTTGATATTCTGACAGCGCTTGGATATTCTCATAACCTCGATGCATCTCCTCAATTGATCTTATGCAGCCCCATGCGGCGCATCCCGCCTTTGGCGACGCCCCGCGCGCCGAACTTTGCGCAAGGGGCGATATTCAGATTGTACTCCATTCCCCGCATTTTTGCAAGGGATTTCCTGCATTGATTCAAAAAAATCCGGACAGGCGGGGCTGCGGGCGGGCGATATGCAAAACCCCGCGGGGCGTCTTTCAAAACCCCGCGGGGAGGAGGGCAGGCGGCGCGCCGCCCGCCCTCTTGCATGAACATGCAGCGATTTTTATCGCGGCTCGCCCAGGAAGAAGAGGGCGATGGTGTCCGGGCCGGAGTGCGAGCCGACGACCGGGCCGATGTAGTGGAGCTTGATGTCCTTGACAGGCCACTGCTTGCGGATGGCGTCTGCCAGGCCCTGGGCGTCCGCCTCGCTGTCGCCGTGGGAGATGAAGACGACCTGCTCCTCCGGGGAGATGACCGTGGCCTTCATGTGGTCGAGCAGGGCGCGGATGGAGCGGGCGCGACCCTTGGCCTTTTCCACGGGCACAAGGCGCCCCTCGTCGTCGACGTGGAGCACGGGCTTGATGGAGAGCATGGTGCCAAGGAAGGCCGCCGCCGCCGAGACGCGGCCGCCGCGGCGCAGATGGTTCAGGTCAAAGACCGTGAACCAGTGGCAGAGCTTGCCCTTGTTCTCCTCCAGCCAGGCGGTGTTTTCCTGCAGCGTCAGGCCCTTGTCGCGGTTGTCCAAGGCGTAGTGCACGAGCAGGCCCTCGCCCATGGAGGCGCAGAGGCTGTCCACCACGGAGACCGTGCGCTCCGGGAAACGGGCTTTGAGCTCCTCGGCGGCCAGGCGCGCGCTCTGGTAGGTGCCGGACAGGGCGGAGGAAAAGGCGATGTAGAGCAGGTCCTCGCCGCTTTCGAGCACGGGCGCAAAGGCGCGCACGAACTCGTCGGCGTTGATCTGGGCGGTGGTGGACGTCTCCCCTTCGCGCAGGCGGCGGTAGAACTCCTTGCAGCTCATGGACTTGCCGAAGTCGACAAGATAGTCCTGGCCGCCGATGTGGAAGCGCATCGGGAGCACGGAGAGGCCGCGCTCGAGCGCGTACTCCTCGGGCAGGTCGGAACAGCTGTCAGTAAACACACGATATGCCATGGCGGTGCATCCCCCTTTTTCCCTCTAAAGTATATTCTTCTTTTACTTTACCATTCCCGCGGCGTTTTGTCCACACCTTCCCGGCACATTGTCTTTTTCTCTCTTGCCAAGCGGGGCGGGGTTTGCTATCATCAAGGCAAGACCCATGCAATACAAAGGCGCGGGCAGGCGCCAAACAGAAAAAAGGGGGGCGCAGGATATGCGGTTTTCACTCAACACCATCGGCCTCTACCCGGGGCTGTCGTTTGCGGAGATCTTCCCCCGCATGCGGGAGAGCGGCTTTGACCTTTTCGAGCTCTGGTCGCTGGGAAAGACGGACGTGCCGGCGCTGCAGGCGGAGATGGCGCGCAGCGGCGCGCGTCTTTCCGCCTTCTGCCCGGAGTGCTTTGTGCTCAACGACCCGGCGCGGCGGGAGGAATACCTGGCTTCGCTGCAAAAGGCGCTGGCTCTGGCCAAGGCGCTCTCCTGCCCGGCGCTGATCACGCAGGTGGGGCAGGACACGGGCGCGCCGCGGGCGCAGCAGCACGAGGCGATCCTGGCGGGGCTGCGGGCGGCCGCGCCGCTGCTGGAGGCGGCAAACGTCACGCTCCTTGTGGAGCCGCTCAACGACGTAAAGGACCACAAGGGCTACTACCTGACGGACAGCCTGGAGGGGTTCGCTCTCGTCGAGGAGACGGGCTCGCCGCGCGTGCGGCTGCTCTACGACGTCTACCACCAGCTGCACATGGGCGAGGACGTGCTGCGGCGCATCGAAGACCATCTGCCGCTGATCGGGCACTTCCACATCGCCGGGTTCCCGGCGCGGGACGAGAAGCTGTTCACGGGCGCGTTCGACTACCGCGCGCTGTTTGCGCTGCTTAAGCGCCTTGACGCCCCGCAGCCGGTCGGCGTGGAGCTCTTTGTGCAGGACGTCTCGCAGACGGCGGCGCTGCTCTCCGCCCTGCGGCCCTACGCTTTGTAAACTTGCGCATTGAATCCTGCGGCGAAATCATCTATACTAGTGCTGAAAATCACAGACAGGAGGTCTGACACATGGACATCAAGCTTGGTTACCAGATCTACTCCGCCCGCGAAGAGGCGGAAAAGGACCTCGCCGGCGTGTGCGAGCAGCTCAAGGCCTTTGGCTACGACGGCGTGGAGTTCGCCGGCTTCTACGGCTACAGCGCCGAGCAGGTGAACGAGATCCTGCAAAAGACCGGCCTTGCCGCCGTGTCCTCCCACGTGCCCTATGCGAGCATCGTGGCGGACATGGAGGGGACGATCGCCTTCCACAAGGCCATCGGCTGCAAGTTCATCGCCGTGCCCTATCTGGATGAGGAGACCCGCCCCGGCGCGCCGGGCTTTGCCGCCGCCATCCGCAACATCTACAAGTTCGGCGCCCTGTGCAAGGAGGCCGGCATCCAGCTGCTCTACCACAACCACGACTTTGAATTCGTCAAGGTCTCCGGCGAGTACGGCCTGGACTTCCTCTACGACGCGGTGCCGGCGGACCTGCTGGCCACGGAGTTGGACACCTGCTGGGTGAACGTGGCGGGCGAGGACCCGAGCGCCTACATCCGCAAGTACGCCGGACGCTGCCCGGTGGTGCACCTGAAGGACTTCATCGGCTCCAAGAAGGAGGGCGAGGTCCTCTACGCGCTGATCCAGGCCGACGGCTCGGACGACGTCAAGGTGGAGGCCGAGAAGGAGCCCGCCTTTGACTTCCGCCCGGTGGGCTACGGCAAGCAGAACATCCCCGCCATCATCGAGGCTGGCCTGGAGAGCGGCGCTTCCTGGTTCATCGTCGAGCAGGACCGCTCCAGCGAGCGCCCGGCCCTGGACGCCGCCAAGATGAGCTGCGAGTACGTGCGCGGCCTGTAATGCACTTAAAAACAGACACAGAAGGGGGCTGAACCTCATGACCATGAAGCCGTTTCCCCGCACGACCGTTGCGGGCGTTTCCCTGCCCCGCATGCTGATGGGCACCAACTGGGTCTACGGCTACTCCCACACGGGCGCGGCGGCCGACCGCAACATCGTGCGCATGAACTCCAACAAAGAGGCCATGCAGGCGATGCTGGAAGCCTACCTCGCCTATGACATCAACGCGCTGATGGGCCCGATCTCCGACAAGCCCTTCACCTACGACGCCATCCATGCGGCGGAGGACAAGACCGGCAAGGGCATCATACAGATCGACACGCCGACCCTCGTCATGGACGACAACGCCCAGGCCCGCAAGCAGAGCGAGGAGATCCTGGACAGGAGCCGCAAGGGCGGCGCGACCTTCTGCCTCATCCACCACTCGGCGGCCGAGCAGCTGGTCAACAAGAACAAGCGCACCATGGACCGCCTGCCCGACTACCTGAAGATGATCCGCGACCGCGGCATGATCCCCGGCCTTTCCGCCCACATGCCGGAGCTGATCCTGTATTCGGACCTCAACGGCTACGACGTGGAGACCTACATCCAGATCTACAACTGCATGGGCTTCATGATGCAGGTGGAGATCGAGTCGGTCAACAAGATCATCTGGGAGGCCAAAAAGCCGGTGATGACCATAAAGCCCATGGCCGCCGGGCGCTGCTCGCCCTTTGTCGGCATCACCTTCTCCTTTAGCACTTTGCGCCCCTGCGACATGGTGACCGTCGGTGCCATGACGCCGGACGAGGTGCACGAGGACGTGGAGATCGGCATGGCCGCCATCGAGCGCCGCCGTCCGGACCTGGAGGGCCGCAGCAGCCCCAACAAGACCGACATCATCAAGTAAGCGCATCCCATCAAAAAAAGACGGGCCGCGTCCGCAAAGCAAGCTTTGCGGACGCGGCTTTTTTGCACGCAGATCCCCTGCGCGGCATAGACTGAGTGTGGGAAATTTTCCCACGTGCAAAAACGCAATTCTTCATCCTGAGGGGAGGATGCCTCATGATGCAAGCGACTTTGGGCGCAGCCGCC
>CALWKN010000141.1 GCA_944381265.1 uncultured Clostridia bacterium | reverse complement strand
AAGGCTTGTATGGGGAAGGGGGACTCACTCCGCCGCCCAGTGGTCCAGCTTGAGCAGGCCCTCCTTGCTGCCGGCGAGGAAGAGTATGTCGTTGCGCTGGAACACGTAGTTCGGCGTCACGATCTCGATGACCACGCCGTTGTGCTCGATGGCGATGATGTTCAGGCCGAAGCGCGAGCGGAAGTCCACCTGCAGGACGGACATGCCCACCGCCTTTTCCGGGATCTGGATCTTGGAGACGTTGATGCGCTCACTCAGCTGCACAAAGTCCAGCGTGCGCGAGGTCTCCAGGCGGCTGGCCAGGCGTATGGCCATGTCGCGCTCCGGGTAGACCACCTCCGCGCCGAGCTTGGCCAGGATCGTGCCGTGCTCTTCGCTCGTGGCCTTGGCGATCACCTGCGGGATGCCCATGGACACCAGGTTCAGCGTCGTCAGGATCGAGGTGTCCATCTGCTCGCCGATGCACACCACCGCAACGTCGCTGTTCTGTATTCCCGTCTCCTGCAGGGACTTCTTATCCAAGGACCGCACCACATAGGCGTTTTCCGTTACCTCGCGCAGCTCGCGGATCTTCTCCTCGTCCTTGTCCAGCACGATCAGATCCGCGCCGGTGCTGGCCAGCTCCATCGCCAGCGCGTAGCCAAAGCGCCCAAGCCCCACGATCCCGTAGGTCGTCTGCTCGCGCTCCGTCTTCTTGTGAAACATCTGCTTGTCCTCCTTGTCGTCTTAGCCGATGGCGATGTTGCCCTCGGGATAGCGCACGCGCTCGCCCGGCGTGAAGTACCAGAGCGAGGCCACCGTCAGCGGCCCAAGGCGCCCGATGTACATGATCAGTATCGAGAGGATCTTGGCCCCCACGCCAAGGTCTGGCGTGATGCCCGTGGAAAGTCCCACCGTGCCAAAGGCGCTGGTCACTTCAAACAGCGCCTCCATCAGCGTCACCTCCGGCTCCAGCACCACGAAGATCCAGGTGCCGCCCACCACCACCGCCGCCGCCAGCAGCGTGATCACCGCCGCCTTGCGGAAGGCCGTGGAGGGGATCGCGTAGCGGAAGGCGCGCTCGTACTGGTTGGTGGCCGCGGACTTTATGCCCTTTAACAGCACAAGGAACGTGCTGGTCTTGATGCCGCCGCCCGTGGATCCGGGAGAGGCGCCGATGAACATCAGCACCGTCAGCACCAGCAGGCCGGCGTTGGAGAAATTCCCCAGCGCGTAGGTGGAAAAGCCCGCCGTGCGCGCCGAGACGCTGTGGAAGAACGCGCCAAGCCAGGTGACGTCCTCCGTGGCCTTGATGAGCAGCGTGCCCGCCAGGATCAGCACGAGGCTCATGGAGATCACGGCCTTGGCGTGCATGGAGAACTTCTTCCAGTGCAGGCGCTTGCTGAAGGCCTCGCGGATCACGAGGAAGCCGATGCCGCCAAAGAAGATCAGCGCGCAGGTCACAAGGTTGAGCAGCACGTCGTCCCGGTAGGGGATGAGGTTCTGGAAGTTGCCCAGTATGTCGAAGCCCGAGTTGTTAAACGCCGCCACCGAGTGGAACAGGCTGATGCCTATGGCGTGCAGGGGCGGGTAGTCCTGCACGAACACCGGGAAGCTCAGCGCCGCGCCCGTGAGCTCAAAGATGGCCGTAGTGATGAATATGCTCTGCACAAAGCGGATGACGCCCTTGCCGGAGTCCAGGTTCATCGCCTCGCGGATCAGCACGCGCGCCTTCATGTCCACCTTGCGGTCCATGGCCATGATGATGCCCACGCCCACGGCCGTAACGCCAAGGCCCCCCACCTGGATCAGCATCGCCAGGAAGAACTGCCCAAGCGGCGTAAAGGTGTCGCCCGCGTCCACGGCGATCAGCCCCGTGACGCAGACGGCGCTGGTCGAGGTGTAGAGCGCGTCGATGTACTGAAGAGTCACGCCCTGCTGCACGCTGCAGGGCAGCATCAGCAGCAGAGATCCCAGAAAGATCGCCAAGGCAAAGCCCAGGGCGATGATGCGCGCGGGACTTTGCGTGCGCAGGAATCTGTTCATTCGTCTCCTTCTCCATTCGCCCGGCGCGCCGCCGTTTCCTATAATAGAGAAGAGGCGCGCCTGCCGTAGTGCCCAAAGTATAGCACAGATGCGCCCGGCGCACAATCCCCCAAGGCGCGGGGCGCGGCTTGGGAGATCGTGCGCCGGGTTAAATGCACGTAAAACGATGCACGCGAAAAATCCGCGCGCTTTTCAGATTACGTTTCTGGAAAGTCGCTTGCTTTTTTCCCCGATTTGTTTTATGATAGTCTAGGAGAATTTGGAGAGAACGTTTTCCCTCCGTCTGCATTTGTCAAAACCATGTTCCGCACCGCGGACATGAATCTACAAAAAAGGAGAAGGAAGCTATGGCACAGATCGATCTGAGCAAGTATGGCATCACCGGCACGGTGGAAATCGTGCACAATCCTTCCTACGAGGAGCTCTTTAAGGAAGAGACCCGTCCCGACCTCACCGGGTACGAGAAGGGTCAGGTCAGCGAGCTGGGCGCCGTCAACGTCATGACGGGCGTGTACACCGGCCGCTCCCCCAAGGATAAGTTCATCGTCATGGACGACACCTCCCGCGACACCGTGTGGTGGACCTCCGACGCCTACAAGAACGACAACCACCCCGCCTCCGAGGAGACCTGGAAGGCGGTCAAGGACCTGGCCATCCAGGAGCTCTCCGGCAAGCGCCTGTTCGTCGTGGACGCCTTCTGCGGCGCCAACAAGGACACCCGCATGGCCATCCGCTTCATCATGGAAGTCGCCTGGCAGGCCCACTTCGTCAAGAACATGTTCATCACCCCCACCGAGGAGGAGCTGGCCAACTTCGAGCCGGACTTCGTCGTCTACAACGCCTCCAAGGCCAAGGTGGAGAACTACAAGGAGCTCGGCCTCAACTCCGAGACCGCGGTCGTCTTCAACCTCACCAGCCGTGAGCAGGTCATCCTCAACACCTGGTACGGCGGCGAGATGAAGAAGGGCCTCTTCTCCATGATGAACTACTACCTGCCGCTCAAGGGCATTGCCTCCATGCACTGCTCCGCCAACACCGACCTCAACGGCGAGAACACCGCCATCTTCTTCGGCCTGTCCGGCACCGGCAAGACCACGCTGTCCACCGATCCCAAGCGCCTGCTCATCGGCGATGACGAGCACGGCTGGGACGACAACGGCATCTTCAACTTCGAGGGCGGCTGCTACGCCAAGGTCATCAACCTGGACAAGGAGTCCGAGCCCGACATCTACAACGCCATCAAGCGCA
>CALWKN010000140.1 GCA_944381265.1 uncultured Clostridia bacterium | reverse complement strand
GTCAACAACGGCAAGGCCATCGGCGACTGCATGGACCTGTCCACCGCCGACCGCCTGATGATCCAGGTGCCCATGTTCCACTGCTTCGGCATGGTGCTGGCCATGACCGCCGCCATGACGCACGGCGCCTCCATGTACCCCATCACCGCCTTCTCGCCGCGCAAGGGCCTGCACTGCATCAACGAAAAGCAGATCACCGCCTTCCACGGCGTGCCGACGATGTTCATCGCCATGCTCGAGCACCCGAACTTTGAGAAGACCGACTTTAGCCACATGCGCACCGGCATCATGGCCGGCAGCCCCTGCCCGATCAAGGTCATGCAGGACGTGGTGGACAAGATGCACATGAGCGAGATCTGCATCACCTACGGCCAGACCGAGGCCTCGCCCGCCACCACCATGTCCAAGATCACCGACCCGCTGGAGGTGCGCGTCAACACCGTCGGCGGCCCGATCTTCGGCGTGGAGTGCAAGGTCGTGGACCCCGAGACCGGCGAAGACCTGCCCGACAACGTGGACGGCGAGTTCCTGGCCCGCGGCTACAACATCATGAAGGGCTATTACAAGATGCCCACCGCCACCGCCGCGGCCATCGACAAGGACGGCTGGCTCCACTCCGGGGACCTGGCCCGCCGCGACGAGAACGGCCGCTACAAGATCACCGGCCGCATCAAGGACATGATCATCCGCGGGGGCGAAAACATCTACCCCAAGGAGATCGAGGACTTCATCTACACCCATCCCAAGGTCAAGGACGTGCAGGTCATCGGCGTGCCGTCCAAGGACTACGGCGAGGAGATCATGGCCTGCGTGATCCTCAAAGAGGGCGAGACCATGACCGAGGAGGAGATCAAGGACTTTGTCCGCACCCACATGGCCAAGCACAAGGTGCCGCGCTATGTCGAGTTCGTGAGCGAGTTCCCGATGAACGCCGCCGGCAAGATCCTCAAGTACAAGATGCGCGAGATGGCCGTGGCCAAGCTCTCCCTCCAGGCCGCGGCGGCGATCGAGACGGCCTAAAGGACGAAATTTTTCGCGGGAGCGAAAAAAGGTCTTGACAGCGCCGGGCGCAGAGGGTATACTGTACGCAAATTTCATAGGGAAACCGATGACGAAGAGGAGTAGTCCGGGGGCAGAGCCTCCAAGAGAGCCGCGGGCGGTGGGATCGCGGCAGGCGACGGCCGGACGAATGGACTTCACCAGGGCTGAAGCGAAAGGCGGTTTTGCCGCATAGTAGCATGACGGGGACTCCGCCCGTTACCAGGGGAGCGTTCGCTGCAGGGCGGGCGAAAGTGAGCGGGCGTGAAGCGATGTGAGTTTTGCGCCAATCCGGGTGGCACCGCAGAGGTTTGTACACAAGGCCTTTGTCCCAGAAGACAACATGGGACAAGGGCCTTTTTTGCAGCCCTTTTCCCAGAACCCACCGAGGACCCAAACGACGAAAGGAGCTGCACAGCATGAAAAAGACCCCCCACAAGGTTATCCTCACCGAAGACCAGATGCCGCAGCAGTGGTTCAACCTGCGCGCCGTGATGAAGGAACAGCCCGACCCCATGCTCCGCCCCGACACGCTCCAGCCCGTCACCGAGGAGGACCTGGCCCCCATCTTCTGCAAGGAGCTGGCCCGGCAGGAGCTCGACTCCGCCGACGCCTACATCGACATCCCCGAGCCGGTGCTGGACATCTACAAGATGTACCGCCCCGCCCCGCTCATCCGCGCCTACGACCTGGAGCGCGCCCTGGGCACGCCGGCCCGCATCTACTTTAAGCACGAGGGCAACAACACCTCCGGCTCCCACAAGCTCAACTCCGCCGTGCCCCAGGCCTATTACGCCAAGCAGCAGGGCCTGAGCGGCGTCACCACCGAGACCGGTGCCGGGCAGTGGGGCACCGCGCTGAGCGTCGCCTGCTCCTACTTTGGCCTGGGCTGCGACGTGTACATGGTCAAGTGCTCCTACGAGCAGAAGCCCTTCCGCCGCAACATGATGAACGTCTTCGGCGCGAACGTCACGCCCTCTCCCTCCATGACCACCGAGGCCGGGCGCCGGATCCTGGCCGAGAACCCCGGCACCAGCGGCAGCCTGGGCTGCGCCATCTCCGAGGCGGTGGAGGCCGCGGCCTCCGGCACGGGCAAGCGCTATGTGCTGGGCAGCGTGCTCAACCAGGTGGTGCTGCACCAGTCCATCATCGGCCTGGAGAGCAAGATCGCCATGGAGCAGCTGGGCGAGTACCCGGACGTGGTGGTCGGCTGCGCCGGCGGCGGCTCCAACCTGGGCGGCCTCATCGCCCCCTTCATGGCCGACAAGATCCTGGGCAAGAAGAACCCCCGCATCGTGGCCGTGGAGCCCGCCTCCTGCCCCTCGCTCACCCGCGGCCGCTACGCCTACGACTTCTGCGACACCGGCAAGGTCACGCCCATGGCGCGCATGTACACGCTGGGCTCCGGCTTCATGCCCGCCCCCAACCACGCCGGCGGCCTGCGCTACCACGGCATGAGCCCGATACTCTCCAAGCTCTACCACGACGGCTACATGGAGGCCGTGGCCTATGAGCAGACCAAGGTCTTTGAGGCGGCGGTGTTCTTCGCCCGCCACGAGACGATCCTCCCCGCGCCCGAGTCCGCCCACGCCATCAAGGGCGCCATAGACGAGGCGCTGCGCTGCAAGGAGACGGGCGAGGAGAAGGTCATACTCTTTGGCCTGACCGGCACCGGGTTCTTCGACATGACCGCCTATGAGAACTACCTCTCCGGCAGGATGAGCGACTACATCCCCACCGACGAGGATCTGCAGAAGGGCTTTGCCTCCCTGCCCGACATCCCCCAGAACCGCGCGTAAAACTCCCCTGCGCAAAGGGGCGCCCCGGCGTTTTGCCGCGGCGCCCCTTTTGTTTGACGGGCGGGAATGGCGGTGATATAGTAAGGGACGGAAACACCGGACAGAAAGGGATGGAAAACCATGGAAATGCCAAAGAGAGAGACCATGGCGCGGGCGTGAAGGCGCTGGTGGAAAAGCTTGGGCGCGAGCAGGATCTTTCGGACGAAGAGTTCCTCGCCCTGCTGCGCCTGCCGGACGCGGAGGCGCTGTTTGCCGCCGCCCGAGAGGCGCGCGACCGCGTCTACGGCCGCCGCGTCTTCATCCGCGGCCTGATCGAGTTTACGAATTTCTGCAAGAACGACTGCCTCTACTGCGGCATCCGCCGCAGCAACCAACGCGCGCAGCGCTACAGGCTCACAAAGGAAGAGATCCTGGAGTGCTGCAAGGAGGGCTACGATCTGGGCTTTCGCACCTTCGTGCTCCAGGGCGGAGAAGACCCGTACTTTACGGACGACAGAATGGCGGACATCGTAGCCGCCATCCGCGCTCTGTTCCCGGACTGCGCCATCACGCTCTCCATCGGCGAGCGCAGCCGGGAGAGCTACGAGCGTCTCTTTGCCGCCGGGGCGAACCGCTATCTGCTGCGCCACGAGACGGCGGACCCGGCCCACTACGCCCGCCTGCACCCGCCGGAAATCTCGCTGGAGAACCGCCTGCGCTGCCTGCGGGATCTAAAGGACATCGGCTTTCAGACCGGCGCGGGCTTCATGGTCGGCTCCCCCGGGCAGACGGACGAGTGCCTTTTGCGGGACTTCCGCTTCCTGCAGCAGCTTCGGCCGCAGATGGTTGGCATCGGCCCGTTTTTGCCGCACCGCGACACGCCCTTCCGGGACGAGGCGCCCGGCAGCGAGGAAAAGACGCTGCGCTGCCTCGCCATCGTGCGGCTGCTGCTGCCGCGCGTGCTGCTGCCCGCCACCACGGCCCTGGGCACGCTGGACGGCGACGGCCGCGAAAAGGGCATGAACGCCGGCTGCAACGTCATCATGCCCAACCTCTCGCCCCGCTCCGTGCGGAAAAAATACCTGCTCTATGACAACAAGCGCGCCGACGGGGACGAGGCCGCCGAAGGCCTGGCCGCGCTGCGCGCGCGCATGAACGCCGCCGGGTACGAGATCGTGGTGGACCGCGGCGACTTCCCGGCGGAAGAAGAAGGAGGAATTCCCCATGAGCCTTAACGCCACGCCCTCGGCCAACCGCACGCGCATCGGCATATTCGGCCGCCGCAACGCGGGCAAATCCAGCCTCATCAACGCCCTGACCGGCCAGGACCTGGCCGTGGTCTCCGATGTCAAGGGCACCACCACCGACCCGGTCAAAAAGGCCATGGAATTGCTGCCCCTGGGACCGGTGGTGCTGGTGGACACCCCCGGCCTGGACGACGAGGGGGATTTGGGGGAAAAGCGCGCGCAGAAGGCGCGGCAGGAGCTGCGCCGCACGGACATCGCCCTGCTGGTCGTGGACGCCGAAGAGGGATTGAAAAAGGAGGACGAGGAGCTGCTTTCGCGCCTGCGGGACCTTGGCATTCCCCACCTTCTGGTGTTCAATAAGTGCGACGCGGGCGACTGCCCCCTGCCGGAAGCACTGCGGGAGCGCGCCTTGTGCGTCTCTGCGCGCACCGGGCGGGGGATCGAGGCGCTGAAGGAGCGCCTTGCGCACCTCTCCCCGGAGGAAAGCGGCCGCCGCCTGATCGGCGACCTGCTGCAGCCGGGCGACCTGGTCGTCCTCGTCGTGCCCATCGACAAGGCCGCGCCCAAGGGGCGGCTGATCCTGCCGCAGCAGCAGACCATACGCGACATACTGGAGGCCGGGGCGCTCACGCTGGTGACGCGGGAGACGGAGCTCAAACAGGCCCTTGCCGCGGCAAAGGAGAAGCCGCGCCTGGTCGTGACCGACAGCCAGGTCTTCGCAAGCGTCGCCAAGGACACGCCGGAGGACGTGCTCCTCACCTCCTTCTCCATACTCATGGCCCGCTACAAGGGGTACCTGGAGGCGGCGCTGCGCTCCATTCCGGCGGTGGAGTCCCTGCGCGAGGGGGACACCGTGCTCATCGCCGAGGGCTGCACCCACCACCGCCAGTGCGAGGACATCGGCACCGTCAAGATCCCCAAGTGGCTGCGCGCCCACTGCGGCAAGGACATCCGGATCAAGACCTGCTCCGGCGCGGACTTCCCGGAGGACCTGACGCCCTATAAGCTCGTCATCCACTGCGGCGGCTGCATGCTTAACGAGCGCGAGGTGCTCTACCGCCTGCGCGAGGCCGAGCGCCAGAACGTGCCCTTCATCAACTACGGCCTGCTCATCGCCTATATGCAGGGGATATTGGAGCGCGCCACGCGCGTGTTCCGGGCGTAAAGACAGGAGAAGCGCGGGGGAGAAATCGCCCCTTCCGTTCTCTTCGCCCGTGCGGTATAATGGGGGAGAAAGAAAATCTCCCTCCTATTGCAGACATAGACCGAACACAGAAAGGACGTGTCCCATATGAACGCATACGAACTGGCCCGCGCGCGCTATGCCGCGCAGAACGTGGATACGGAAGCGGCGCTGGAGAAGCTGGCCGGCAAGGCCATCTCCATCCACTGCTGGCAGGGCGACGACGTGCTCGGGTTTGAAAACGCCGGCCAGGCGCTCTCCGGCGGCATACAGGCCACCGGCAACTACCCCGGCCGCGCCCGCACGCCTGCGGAGCTGATGCAGGACTTTCGGGAGGCCATCTCCCTCATCCCCGGCAAAAAGCGCATCAACCTGCACGCCAGCTACGCCATCCTCGGCGGCGAAACGGTGGACCGCGACGCGCTGGAAGGGCGCCACTTTGACGCCTGGATCGACTTTGCCAAGGAAAATGGCATCGGCATCGACTTTAACCCCACCTTCTTCTCCCACCCCCTGGCAAAGGACACGCTGACGCTCTCCCACCCCAACGACGAGATCCGCGCCTTCTGGGTGCGCCACGGCATCGCCAGCCGCCGCATCTCCCAGTACATCGCCGACAAGCTCGGCGACAAGGTGCTGTGCAACCTCTGGATCCCGGACGGCTACAAGGAGATCCCCGCCGACCGCCTCGGCCCGCGCCTGCGCCTGAAGGACAGCCTGGACAAGATCTACGAAGAGGACCTGCCCGGCGTCATCGACTGCGTGGAGAGCAAGGTCTTCGGCATCGGCGTGGAGGCCTACACCGTCGGCTCCTCGGAGTTCTACCTGGCCTACGCCGCGAAGCACCCCAAGGTCTACAACCTGCTGGACAACGGCCACTACCATCCCACGGAGATGGTCAGCGACAAGATCTCCGCGCTCTTGACCTACTTTGACCTGCTGCCCCTGCACGTCACCCGGCCCATGCGCTGGGACAGCGACCACGTCGTGCGCCTGGACGACGAGATCCGCGAGATCGCGCTGGAGATCGTGCGCAACGGCGCGCTGGACCGCGTGCTCATCGGCCTGGACTACTTCGACGCTTCCATCAACCGCGTCGCGGCCTGGGTCATCGGCACCCGCAATATGCAAAAGGCGCTGCTAAACGCCCTGCTGCAGCCCAGCGCGACTCTTAAGGCCATGCAGGACGAGGGCGACTTTACCCGCATGCTCATGCAGCAGGAGGAGATGAAGACCTATCCCTTCGGCGCGGTGTGGGAGGAGTACTGCCGCCGCCAGGGCGTGCCGGCGGACGAGAGCTGGTACGAGGAGATCCTCCGCTACGAGCGCGAGGTGCTGTCCAAGCGGAGCTGAAAAACGCGGCGCAGATCCCGAAAAAAAGGAGGTCATTTGCTGTGGAAATGCTGATGGAGCAGGCGATGAAGGGCGCGAAGTGGGCGTGCGTCGCCGGTCTTGGCAGCGGGCGGCGCGATCGGGCCCAGGCGGCGCTCTTCCGCCTGGAGTTTCACCTGGACGAGCCGGTGCGGCGGGCCGAGCTGCGCATCTCCGCCGCGGACCGCTACCGCCTGTACGCAAACGGCGCGTCGGTCGTGGCCGGGCCGCGCAAGGGCGACCAATGGAACCGCTACTACGAGACGGTGGACATCGCGCCGCTGCTGAAGGTCGGGGACAACCATCTCACCGCCCGCGTCGTCTCCTACGCCTTTGAGAGCACGCAGACGACGCAGAACGCGCCGCTGTCGGTCTACGTCGCGCCGGTGGGGCCGCTCTTCCTGGTAAAGGGCGAGGCGG
>CALWKN010000139.1 GCA_944381265.1 uncultured Clostridia bacterium | reverse complement strand
CCGCCAGCAGCTTGACCGGCAGATCGACGTCATCGAGCAGGACCTGGCCAAGCAGGTGCAGTTCTTCCGCGACCAGGACAAGCTCCTGGAGGCGCAGCGCCTGGAGCAGCGCACGAACTACGACATCGAGATGCTGCGCGAGATCGGCTTCTGCTCGGGCATTGAAAACTATTCCCGCTACTTTGACGGGCGGCAGCCGGGCCAGGCGCCGTTCACCCTGCTGGACTACTTTCCCAAGGACTTCCTGCTCATCGTGGACGAGTCGCACGTGACCATTCCGCAGATCCGCGCCATGTACGCCGGCGACCGCGCCCGCAAGAAGGAGCTGGTGGAATACGGCTTCCGCCTGCCCTCCGCCTACGACAACCGCCCCTTGCGCTTTGACGAGTTCGAGGAGCGCATCGGCCAGCGCATCTTCGTCTCCGCAACGCCCGGCCCGTACGAGATGGCCACGACCGGCAAGGTCGTCGAGCAGATCATCCGCCCCACGGGCCTTGTGGACCCGGAGATCGTGCTCGTCCCGGCGCAGGGCCAGGTGGACGACCTGGTCGGCCGCATCCGCGAGGTGACGAGCCGCTCCTGCCGCGTGCTGGTGACGACGCTGACCAAGCGCATGGCCGAGAGCCTGACGGACTACCTCAAGGAGCTGGGCATCAAGGTCAACTACCTGCACTCGGACGTGGACACGCTGGAGCGCATCGAGATCCTGCGCGACCTGCGCCTGGGCAAGTTCGACGTGCTGGTGGGCATCAACCTGCTGCGCGAGGGCCTGGACCTGCCGGAGGTGGAGATGGTGGCCATCATGGACGCCGACAAGGAGGGCTTCCTGCGCAGCGAGACCTCGCTCATCCAGACCATCGGCCGCGCGGCGCGCAACGTCGACGGCAAGGTGATCATGTACGCCGACACCGTGACCGACTCCATGCGCGCGGCCATAGACGAGACGAACCGCCGCCGCGCCCTGCAGATGGCCTACAACGAGGAGCACCACATCACGCCGCAGACCGTGCGCAAGGCGGTGGCGGACCTGCTGGTGGTCTCCCGCGCGCCGGAGGAAACGGGCGAAAGCGTGCTCTCGGACGAGGAGAAGCAGCTGACCATCCAGCACCTGGAGGAAAAGATGCTCGAGGCCGCCGGGCGCCTGGAGTTCGAGGAGGCCGCCCGCCTGCGCGACGAGATCCTCGCCCTGCGCGGCGAAAAGGTCGATCCCGGCCCCGCCGCCGCCAAAAAGATGCGCAAACGCCGCGCGCCCCGCACGCGCCACCATTGATCTTTCCCGAATGACCGCTTTGGAGGTTCCGCATACCATATGAACGACCGCATATTCATCGAGGGCGCGCGCGAGCACAACCTGAAGAACATCGACGTGGAACTGCCGCGCAACAAGCTCGTCGTGTTCACGGGCCTGTCCGGCTCGGGCAAGTCCTCCCTGGCCTTTGACACGCTCTACGCCGAGGGGCAGAGGCGCTACGTCGAGTCCCTGTCCTCCTACGCCCGCCAGTTCCTCGGCCAGATGGAAAAGCCGGACGTGGACTACATCGAGGGCCTTTCCCCGGCCATTTCCATCGACCAGAAGACCACCAGCCGCAACCCGCGCTCCACCGTGGGCACGGTGACGGAGATCCACGACTACCTGCGCCTGCTCTACGCGCGCGTGGGCGTGCCCCACTGTCCCAAGTGCGGCCGGGAGATCCGCCGCCAGAGCGTGGACCAGATGGCCGACCGCATACTCGCGCTGCCCGAGCGCACGCGCGTGCAGATCCTGTCTCCCGTGGTGCGCGGCCGCAAGGGGGAGCACAGCAAGGTCTTTGAGGACCTTAAGCGCGAGGGCTTTGTGCGCGTGCGCGTCGACGGCGAGATGCACGAGCTGGAGGAGGAATTCTCCCTCGCCAAGATGAAAAAGCACACCATCGAGGCGGTGGTGGACCGCCTTTCCGTCAAAAAGGACCTGGGCAAGCGCCTCACCGACTCCCTGGAGACGGCGCTGCGCCTCTCCGGCGGCCTGGCGGGCGTGGACGTCGTGGGCGGGGAGGAACTGCTCTTCTCCCAGAACTACGCCTGCCCGGACTGCGGCGTGAGCCTGGAGGAGCTCACCCCCCGCATGTTCTCCTTCAACGCCCCCTACGGCGCCTGCCCCACCTGCTCCGGCCTGGGGGTGCTGCGCCGCATCGACCCCGACCTTGTGCTGCCCGACCGGGACAAGTCCCTGCGCCAGGGGGCCGTGGCCGTGCCCGGCTGGAACTCCGCCTCCTCCGGCTCCATGCTGGAGGTGATCCTGCGCGCCCTGTCCGAAAAGTTCCGCTTCTCCCTGGACGCGCCGGTAAAGGACCTGCCCGCGGAGGCGGTGGAGACGCTGCTCTACGGCAGCAAGGGTGAGCCGCTGTCCCTCACCTTCGAGCGCGGCGGGCGCACCACCTCCTACGCCGCGCCCTTTGAGGGCGTGATCCCCAGCCTTGAAAGGCGCTACGCCGACACCTCCTCCCAGAGCGCGCGCGAGGAGTACGAGGCCTATATGTCCGACATCCCCTGCCCGGACTGCCGCGGCAAGCGCCTGCGGCCCGAGTCCCTGGCCGTGACCATCGGCGGGAAGAACATCGCCGACCTTTCCGACCTCTCGGTCGCCGCGGCGCGGGACTTCCTTTCCCGCCTTGCGCTCTCCGGCAAGGAGGCGACGATCGCCGAGCGCATACTCAAGGAGATCGACAACCGCCTGGGCTTCCTGTGCGACGTGGGCCTTGGGTACCTCACGCTCTCGCGCAGCGCCACCACGCTCTCCGGCGGCGAGGCGCAGCGCATCCGCCTGGCCACGCAGATTGGCTCCTCGCTCATGGGCGTGCTCTACATACTGGACGAGCCCTCCATCGGCCTGCACCAGCGCGACAACGACCGCCTGCTGCGCACGCTGACGCATCTGCGCGACATCGGCAACACGGTCATTGTCGTCGAACACGACGAGGACACCATGCGCCGCGCCGACTACATCGTGGACATCGGCCCCGGCGCGGGCGAGCACGGCGGCCAGGTCGTGGCCGCGGGCACGGCGGAGGAGATCATGCGCAACCCCGCCTCTCTCACCGGGCAGTACCTCTCCGGCGCGCGCCGCATCCCCGTACCCAAAGCGCGCCGCCACCCCACCGGCGCGCTGCTCGTGCGCGGCGCCCGCGCCCACAACTTAAAGAACATCGACGTGCGCATTCCCCTTGGCGTGTTCACCTGCGTCACCGGCGTCTCGGGCTCGGGCAAGTCCACGCTGGTCAACGAGATCGTGCGCAAGGCGCTCTCCCGCGACCTCAACCGCGCCCGCACCCGCCCCGGCCCGCACGACGGCATCGACGGCATCGAGAACCTGGACAAGGTCATCGACATCGACCAGTCGCCCATCGGCCGCACGCCGCGCTCCAATCCCGCCACCTACACCGGCATGTTCGACCTCATCCGCAGCGTCTTTGCCGGCACGCCCGAGGCCAAGGCCCGCGGCTACAAGGCCAACCGCTTCTCCTTCAACCTCAAGGGCGGGCGCTGCGAGGCCTGCTCCGGCGACGGCATACTCAAGATCGAGATGCACTTTCTGCCGGACATCTACGTGCCCTGCGACGTCTGCGGCGGGCGCCGCTACAACCGCGAGACGCTGGAAGTGCGCTACAAGGGCAAGAGCATCGCGGACGTGCTGGAGATGACGGTGGAGGAGGCGCTGGACTTCTTCTCGAACTTCAAGCAGATCCGCCGCAAGCTGCAGACGCTCTACGACGTGGGCCTGGGCTACATCCGCCTGGGGCAGCCCTCCACCGAGCTCTCCGGCGGCGAGGCGCAGCGCATAAAGCTGGCCACGGAGCTCTCCCGCGCCAGCACCGGCCGCACGCTCTACATACTGGACGAGCCCACCACTGGCCTGCACATGGCCGATGTCGAGCGCCTGGTCGAGATGCTGCAAAAGCTCACCGACGCCGGCAACTCCGTGCTTGTCATCGAGCACAACCTGGACGTCATCAAGAACGCGGACCACATCATCGACCTTGGGCCGGAGGGCGGCGACGGCGGCGGCACGATCGTCGCCAGCGGCACGCCGGAAGAGGTCGCCGCCGTGCCGGAGAGCTTCACCGGTCAGTGGCTGAAAAAGGTGCTTTCTTAAATCAAATCCGCGTGGCGCGGAGGTTTCGCCGTTTTTCGGTGCGGCCTCCGCGTTTTTTTGCCGTCCGCTTCCATGGCGCCGCCGCGGCGCCATTCGCTTTTTTTCGCCGAAGGACTGGTAAAGCGCACCGTTTCTGTGCTATAATGGCCGTGGGAAAACGTTACCGCAAGCGCACACAAACACACGCGCCTGCAAAAAGGAGGACAATCGTGGGGGTACTCAGCGGCTTTTTTAAGAAGGAGGGCTGGCGCTATCTGCCGGGCCTCGTCTTTCTCATCGCCAACGCCGCGCTGGACGTCGTTCCGGCGCGCCTGCTGGGCGAGGCGGTGGACCTGATGCGCGAGCCCGTCATCGACCGGGAGGCCGTGTTTCGGACGCTGGCCTACATGGTGCTGGCGGCGGTGGGCATCTTCCTCACCCGCACCGTCTGGCGCTCGTTCATCAACGGCAACGCCCGCCGCATGGAGATGTGGCTGCGCAACACGCTCTTTACGCACCTGCAGACACTGGGCCCGGACTTCTTCAACCACCAGAAGACCGGCGACCTGATGGCCTACGCCATCAACGACGTCAACGCCATCCGCATGACCTTCGGCCCGGGCTTTGCCCTGGCCTGCACCAGCCTGTTCACCGGCGCCTTCTCCATCTTCCAGATGGGCGCGGGGGTGAATCTGCGTTTGGCGCTGGCCTGTCTCATCCCCATTCCCTTCCTGCTGGTGCTGATCTTCCGCCTGGGGCGGGTGACGCGGGAGCGCTTCCGCCGCGTGCAGGAGGCCTTTGCCGACGTCTCGGACCGCGTACAGGAGAACATCTCCGGCATCCGCGTCATCAAGGCCTACGCCCAGGAGGAGCCGGAAGTGGAGCGCTTTGAATCCCTCAACCGCAATATGCGCGACACCAACGTCTCCATGGTCAAGGTCTCCTCCGCCATGAGCCCGATGGTGACCTTCATCTTCGGCATCAGCTTCACCATCTGCCTGATCTACGGCAGCCACATGGTGCGCACCGGCCAGATCTCGCTGGGCGACCTCGTGGCCTTCAACGGCTATCTTACGCTCATCATACACCCGGTGCAGGCCGTGGCGCGCGTGACGAACATCCTGCAGCGCGGCCTTGCTTCCCTCAAGCGCTATGCCGCGGTGGTGGAAACGCCGCCCACGGTGGTGGACGCATCTAAGAACAAGCACGAGGGCCCCTTGCGCGGCGAGATCGAGGTGCGCGACCTCACCTTCCACTACCCGGACGGCGGCGACGCGGCCCTGCGCGGCGTGTCCTTCACGCTGCGGCCGGGAAAGACGCTGGGGATACTCGGCCACACCGGCAGCGGCAAGACCACGCTGTGCAACCTGCTGCTCAAGCTCTACAACCCCGCCCGCGGCATGGTGGCCTTTGACGGCGTGGACATCCACGACATCGCGCTGGACACGCTGCGCTCCGGCATCGGCTATGTGCCGCAGGACAATTTCCTCTTCTCCGCCACCATCGAGGAAAACATACGCTTCTACGCCCCGAACGCCTCGCGCGAGGAGGTGGAGGCCGCCGCAAAGCGCGCCGACATCTACGACTCGGTCATGGAGTTCCCGGACGGTTTTGCCACGCAGGTCGGCGAGCGCGGCGTGACGCTCTCCGGCGGGCAGAAGCAGCGCATCTCCATCGCCCGCGCGCTGGTGAAAAACCCGCGCATACTGATACTGGACGACTCGCTCTCCGCCGTGGACGCGCGCACGGAACAGGACATCTGGCAGGCGCTGCGCGGCGTGTTTGCCGGCGGCACCTCCGGCATCATCGTGGCGCACCGCGTCAGCGCCCTGCAGAACTGCGATGAGATCCTGGTGCTGGAGCACGGCCGCGTCATCGAGCGCGGCACGCACGAGCAGCTCATGGCCCTGGGCGGGCAGTACGCGCACACCGCCCGCCGCCAGGAGAGCGGAGAGGAGGAAGAGGAAGATGCCTAAGAACCGCCGCGGCCTCAGCCGCCTCCTGCCCTTCCTCAAGCCCCAGGGAAAGACGCTGCTGCTCTGCCTGCTGATGGTGCTCCTCGTCAACGCCGCGGAGCTGGCCAAGCCCTACATACTCGAGATCGTCATCGACCGCTACCTCACCACCGGCAGGCCGGATCAGGGCCTGGACGCCGTGTGGGTGCTGGCGCTGTCCTACATGGCCTGCGTGGCGCTGTCCTCCGGGCTCAACGTCACCGAGGCCGTCATGGTCAACCGCATGGGCCAGAGCATACTCATGGACATCCGCCGCCGCGTCTTCACCCACATCCAGCACATGTCGATGAAGACGCTGGACCACTTCTCCTCCGGCCGCCTCATCACCCGCGCCACCAACGACGTAGAGACGCTCAACGAGCTCTTCTCCGACGTGCT
Organism: uncultured Clostridia bacterium; assembly: GCA_944381265.1. Taxonomy (GTDB): domain Bacteria; phylum Bacillota; class Clostridia; order Christensenellales; family UBA1750; genus Spyradocola. The sequence continues at coordinate 9,917 of CALWKN010000139.1, read as the reverse complement.
GGTCAATCTGTTCAAGGATGTGTTCATGCTCCTTGGCATCGTGGCCATGATGCTGTGGATGAACTGGCGCCTGGCGCTGGTGGCCTTTGCCGTGGTGCCGCTGATCGCGCTGATCACCGTGCTCGTGCGCGGCCGCCTGCGCCGCAACTTCGTGCGCCTCAAGGCCTTAACCGGCCAGATCAACGGCTTCTTTGCCGAGAATATGTCCGGCATGCGCCTGGTGCAGATCTTCCGCAAGGAGAAGGAAAAGCACGACGAATTCGACGAGCTGAACTTCGGCTACTACAAGGCAGCGCGCCTGCAGGTGCGCATGAACAGCCTCATGCGCCCGCTGGTGGAGGTCGTCAACCAGCTGGGCATTGCGATCCTCGTCTGGTACGGCTGCGGGCAGATCGGCCTTGGCACGCTGGAGATCGGCCTGCTCTACGCCTTTACCAACTACATCAAGCAGTTCTTTGAGCCGATCAACGATTTGGCGGAAAAGTACACCACCATCTCCTCCGCCGTGGTCTCCACGGACCGCATCTTCGAGCTCCTGGACGACGAGACGCAGCTGGAGGACACCGAGGCCGGTAAGCCCCTGGAACAGGTGGTGGGGCGCGTGGAGTTCCGCCACGTCTGGTTCGCCTACGAGGGCGAAAACTGGGTGCTGCGGGACGTGTCCTTCACCATCGAGCCGGGGCAGTCCGTGGCCTTTGTCGGCACCACGGGCGCGGGCAAGTCCACCATCATCTCCCTGCTCTCCCGCTTCTACGACATCCAAAAAGGCGAGATCCTGCTGGACGGGCGCAACATCGCCGACTTCTCGCTGCGCACGCTGCGCCAGCACGTGGCCGTGGTGCTGCAGGACGTGTTCCTCTTCTCCGGCACCATCGCCGAGAACGTGCGCCTGGGCAACCACGAGATCACGGACGAGCAGGTCGGGCAGGCGCTGCGCCTGGCCTGCGCGGACCGCTTCATCTCCGAGCTCCCCGGCGGCATGAACTACCCGGTCACCGAGCGCGGCTCCACCTTCTCCGCCGGGCAGAGGCAGCTGCTCTCCTTCGCCCGCGCCATCGCCCACGATCCGGCGGTCTTTGTGCTGGACGAGGCCACCGCCTCCATCGACACCGACACCGAGGCCCTGATCCAGGCCTCCGTGCGCAACGTCTCCTCCGGCCGCACCACCATCATCATCGCCCACCGGCTCTCCACCATCCGCCACTGCGACTGCATCTACGTCCTGCGCTCGGGCCGCATACGCGAGCAGGGCTCGCACGAGGCGCTCATGGCCCTGGGCGGCATCTACCGCAAGCTCCACGATATGCAGATCAAGGACTCCTAAATCCTCGATACAAAAACAGAAGGGGCGCGTTCCTGCGCCCCTTCTGTTTTGCTTTATAGCAGCCCCTCTTTTTCCAGCGCCGCGGCGATGCCGTCGTGGTCGTTGTCCAGCGTGCGCAGGGGGATGCGCGCCCGGAGCGCCACGGGCGCGTTGTCCATCAGGTAGCCGCGCCCCACCGCCTCCAGCATCGGCAGATCGTTCCAATTGTCGCCGAAGGCCAGCGCCTCAGACGGCGCCGTCCCATGAGAGGCGCAGAACGCGCGCACCGCGCCCGCCTTGGTCACGCCCGCGGGCGAGACCTCCAGCAGCGTGCCGGAGGAGGCGGCGATGCTCAGCTGGGGAAACTCCCGCCGCAGCGCTGCTTCGATCGCGGGCTGCGCCTCTTCGCCGCAGATCAGCAGGATCTTGTTCACGCCGTCCGCCAGCTCCGCGACCGTCCCCTCCTCGGACAGCGCGCGCACGATCTCCTCCTCGCGGCGTATGCGCGCGTCGCGCCGGTCCCGCACCAGCCAGCGCGTCGCCGTGTAGGCGCACCAGGCCGCGTCCGTGCCCGCGCGCTCCAGGCGCTCGATCAGCGCCTGCGCCTGCGCCGCCGGCATCCTCTCATCCCGCAGCACATTGCGCTTTTCGTCCAGCGTCAGCGCGCCGTTGCAGGCGATCAGCGGGCAGCGCAGCGCGTTCTCCTCCAGTATCGGGTAGAGGCAGGCCGGGCTGCGCGCCGAGACCAGCACAAAGAGGTTGCCCTTCTCCTGCAGGGCGGCGATCGCCGCGCGCGTCCGCGGCGCGATCGCATGGGCGGAATTCAGCAGCGTGCCGTCCACATCGCTGAACACGATCCGTCCGGGCATGGGCGCTTCCTCCTTTCTATTCCTGCAGGCCCACGGCCTGCTTCCAGCGGCCGCGGGCATAGCGCGCAAAGAGCAGCGCCCCGCGGCTGACGTTGTCCGCCACCATGCAGCACCAGACGGCCGTAAGCCCCAGGTGCAGCCAGTTGACGCAGATGTAGGTGAAGAGTATGCGCACGCCCCACATGGTGGCAATGGAGATCAGCAGCGGCGTGCGCGTGTCGCCGATGCCGTCGAACACGCCCTCCAGTATGATCGAGGCGCCAAAGACCGGCTCGGACACCGCCACAATGCGCAGCACGTTCTGTCCCAGGGCGATGACTTCTTCATCGGGCGTGAAGATCGACATCATGAAGCCGGGGAAGAGGAAGAGCAGCGCCCCGGTCGCCGCCATGACGCCGGCCGCCATGCAGATGGAGGTGCGGGCCACGCTGGCCAGCCGCTTGCCGTCCCCGGCGCCCAGCGCGTTGCCGCAGAGCGTGGCCGCGGCGGCCTGCATGCCGTAGCCGGGGATGTAGAAGGCCTGCTCCGCCGTCAGCGCCAGCGAGTGCGCCGCCAGGGCCGTGGTGCCAAGCCGCGTCACCTGCGAGGAGAACACCACCTGTCCCAGGCAGGCGCCCACGCGCGAGAGCGCCACCGGCGCGCCGATGCGCACGCAGTCGCCCATGATGCGCTTGTCCAGGCGCAGGGGGATGCCGCGCGGCGAGACCTTGCGGTTGTGCATCATGGCAAGGAACATCGCCACGCCCCCCGCCACATACGAGACCGCCGTGGCCGCCGCCGCGCCGCGCACGCCCCAGCCCGCGCCCGGCATGAGCAGCGAAAGCGGCCCCAGGTGCGCCGTGTGCGTCTCATAGATCAGGAAGTAATTGAGCACCACGTTGATGGCGTTGACCGCCAGGTTCACGGCCATGGGCGTCTTCATGTCGCCGACCGCGCGCAGCACCGAGCCGAAGATGACGATGCTGGCCCGAAAGAGCATGGGCGCGCAGATGATGGCAAAATAGGCCGCGCCGTCGGCGTGCAGCGCGGGATCCGCGCCCAGCCAGGTCGGCAGAAACGGACTTACGGCCAGCGTCAGCGCGCCGACGCACACGCCGATCACAAGCGCCAGCAGGATCGACTGCGAGGCCGCGCGCTTGGCCGTGTCCGTGTCCCCGGCGCCGCTGGCGCGGGCGATGGTGGCAAGAACGCCCACGCCCATGGCAAACAGCGGCGCGTTGACCAGCCAGGTCACCGACGTTGTCATGCCGACGCTGGCCGAAGCCTGCGCCCCGATGCGCCCCACCATGGCCGAGTCCGCGAACTGTACCACCGTCTGCAGCGCCTGCTCCACGATCGTCGGCCAGGAGAGCGCGGCGATCTCCCGCACCATCCCTGCCTTTCTGTTGCCCATGTGTCTCATTCCCCCGTTTCTCTGCGATACGGCTCCAGTATAGCACAGCGCCGCCCGCCTTGACAAGAAGCGCCAAGATTAATCACAAAGGGGCGCCGGTCCGTTTTGGACCGACGCCCCGTTTGCTTTTTTGCCGCGCCTGATTTTTAGGCGAAGGGATTCTCGCCCTTGTAGAGCATGCCCTTGGGCTGGTTGAAGGCGATGTCCGGCACGCCGAGCAGCTTCATGGCCTCAAAGAGCACCTTGCCCACGTGCGCAAAGCCGACCGCGCCGTGATGCGGGTAGTGCTTGGCCACCAGCACATGGCGGTAGAAGCGCTTCATCTCCGGAATGGCGAAGATGCCGATGCCGCCGAAGGAGCGGGTCGCCGCGGGCAGCACCTCGCCCTGCGCCACATAGGACTGCAACTTGCAGTCCGCCGTGCCCTGCAGGCGGAAGAAGGTGATGTCGCCGGGGATGATGTCGCCCTCCAGCGTGCCGCGGGTGATGTTGGGCTCCTCGTTGGGCTCCAGGGAGCGCTTCATGATGCGCTGGTAGTTCATATGCGGGTTGCGCAGGTAGCAGGAAGCGGTGTTGCCGCAGTGGAAGCCCATGAAGGTGTCGGTGAGCTTGTAGTCGGTGCTGTCCTTGATCTCCTTGTCGTAGAGGTCCTCGGGCACAGTGTTGTTGATGTCAAGCAGCGTCGGGGCAGCGCCGGTGACGCAGCAGAGGATGTACTCGGACACCGCGCCGTAGATGTCCACCTCGCAGGAGACGGGGATACAGCGGCCGGTCAGGCGGCTGTTGACGTAGCAGGGCACAAAGCCGAACTGCGTCTGGAAGGCCGGCCAGCACTTGTTGGCAAAGACGTAGTACTTGGCCGCGCCCTTGTTGGCCTCCGCCCAATCCAGGAGCGTGATCTCGTACTGGGCAAGCTTGGGCAGTATGCCGGCGTAGGGGTTGTCCGCGCCCAGTTCCTTGGCCATGTCCGCCGCCACTTCCGCGATGCGCGGGTCGTTGGCGTGCTCGTTAAAGGCCGCGAACAGGTCCAGCTCGGAGTTCTCCTGGATGTTGATGCCCAGGTCGAACAGGGGCTTGATCGGCGCGTTGCAGGCGATGAAGTCGTAGGGGCGCGGGCCGAAGGAGAAGACCTTGAGGTTGCTCAGGCCGATGCGCACCGCCGCAATCGGCACGAACTCGCAGATCATCGAGGCGATCTCGTCCGCCGTGCCCACCGGGTACTCGGGGATGTAGATGTTCTTCAGGTTCTTCAGGGCGATGGAGTAGCTGGCGTTGAGCATGCCGCAGTAGGCGTCGCCGCGGCCGTCAAAGAGGTTGTCGCCGGTCTCCTCGGCCGCCGCCACGAACATCGTCGGGCCGCCGAACTTGTCGGCCAGCATGGTCTCCGGGCCCTCGGGGCCGAAGTTGCCAAGGAACACGATCAGCGCGTTGCAGCCGTTCTCCTGGACTTCCTGCAGCGCCTTTACGGCGTCGTTCTCGGACTCAATGATGGTGGGGATATCGACGATCTCGCCGCCGGCCTTTCTGTAGGCGTCCACCACCGCCGCCTTGCGCTTGGCGGAGAGCGCGATGGGGAAGCAGTCGCGGCTGGTCGCCACCAGGCCCAGCTTCACCACGGGAAGATTTTCATACATGGGAAATCACACCTCCACAAAAAAGGTTCTGTACCTATTTTACCATGTTTTTTGTCAAATGCAAAGCCGCCATCGCGAAAAAATGCGCGCTTGCGCTTTTGCCGTCTTTGCGCTATGCTGAAAGGACAGGGAAGGGGCCGCAGGCCCCCGCAAAAACCTTTCAGGAGGAAATGCATATGCGCAGCATCAAGCCGGGCCGCGGGCCCTCGAAAATGGCGGGGTTCGGCTCCCTCTTTGCCGCCGCCTTCGGCGTGATCTGGACGCTCCTTGCCGCAGGCTCCGGGGCGCCTGTGCTCTTCTGCCTCTTTGGCGTGCTCTTTGTCGTCTGGGGCGTGGTGCAGGCCGTCTACAACTTCCGCAACGCGGGCAGCAGGAACCGCTATTCCGCCTTTGACATCACCGACGAGCACGAGGAGCCGGACCCCCTGAACCAGCGCTTCGAAGGCTCTTCGGACGCGCCTGCGCAGGGCGAGGACTACGATCCCAATGGCGGGACGAACTTCTGCCCCTACTGCGGCGCGAAGACGGGGCCGGAGTACGCCTTCTGCCCGAACTGCGGGCGCCGCCTGCCGGAGTAGCCCCATGGAGAGCGGGCGCTATCTGCTGATCGTAAACCCCGCCGCCGGGCACCGCGGCGCCAAGCGCGCCCTCTACCCGCTGCTGCGCCGCCTCTGCCAGGGGGAGGAGGCGGCCACGGTCTACGCCACCTCCGCCCCGGGCGAGGCGCGGCGCGTAGCCGGCAAGTACGGCGCGCACTTTTCCCGCCTCATCTGCTGCGGCGGGGACGGCACGCTCAGCGAGGTGCTGGGCGGCCTGTTGGAGGCGGGCGCGCGCACGCCCGTGGGCTATGTGCCGATGGGCACGACCAACGATCTGGCCCACTCCCTCGGCCTGCCCCGCCGCCTCTCCCGCGCCATAGACCTGGCGGTGTCGGGCGCGCCGCAGGGCTACGACGTCGGCCTGGTCAACGAAACGCGGATGTTCGACTATGTGGCCTGCTTCGGCGCCTTTGCCGACACCTCCTACGCCACGCCCCAGGGGCTCAAGAACGCGCTGGGCTGGCCGGCCTACCTGCTCTTCGGCCTGACGCGCGTGTTCGCCCTCAAGCCCCTGCGCCTGGCGCTGCTGGCCGACGGGCGGCGCATCGAGGGCGACTTCTACTTTGGCAGCGTCTCCAACAGCCGCCGCATCGCCGGGCTGATCGACCTCAGGCAGGCCGGCGTATGCTTTGACGACGGCCTGCTCGAGCTGCTGCTCATCCGCCGCCCGCCCTCGGCGCAGGCGCTGCGCGCCCTCGCCCACGGCCATATCGACGAGCACAGCTTCGTCTTCCTGCGCGCGCGGGAGCTCACCTTCCGCTTTGCCGCGCCCACGCCCTGGACGCTGGACGGCGAGCGCGCCGGGCCCTTTGCCCAGGCGCGGGTGCGCTGCCTGCCCCGCGCCATGCGCCTTGTCGCGCCCGCCTTCTAAAATCACTGTTTTTCCGGAGGAACACGCCCCATGCTTCAGGTTCTCATCATCGACGGACAGGGCGGCGGCATCGGCCGCCAGCTCGTCCAGGCCGTCAAGGCCGCCTGCCCCGCGGCCGCGGTCACGGCCGTAGGCACCAATTCCGCCGCCACCGCCGCCATGCTCCGCGCCGGCGCAGACAACGCCGCCACCGGGGAAAACGCCGTGCTGGTCGGCTGCCGCCGCGCCGACGTCATCGCCGGGCCCATCGGCATCGTCATCGCCGACGCGCTGCTGGGCGAGATCACCCCGGCCATGGCCGCGGCGGTGGGGCAGAGCCGCGCCAAGCGCGTGCTGGTCCCCGTCAACCACTGCGACAACCTGGTGGTGGGCGTCGCCGACTCGCCGCTCTCCGCGCTGGCGCAGGAGGCCGCCCGCCGCGTGGCGGAACTGGCGGGATCCCGCCTCTAGCGCGCGGAATTTTCCCCCGCCCGGGCCTTGACTTTGCCGCGGCGCACGCGCATACTGAAACAAAAAACACACGGGAGGTACACAGAACATGAAAAGCGCACTCCTCCTGGGCGATTACGCCCACCACACCTGGCACGGCCTGGCCGGCGTCGACGCGCAGATCGCCGAGATCCTCTCCGACTACAAGATCGAGGTCTGCGTGGAATACGCGCACCTTACGGCGGAGCGCCTGAAAGCGTACGACTTCCTCATCGACTACATCGACGGCTGGAGCCGCTGCGGCAACTGCGACGCCGCGGGCGAGCTGCTGTCCTATGTGGCGCAGGGCGGCGCGGTGCTGGGCGTGCACAACGGCATCATCAAGCACCAGAACCCGGAGCTGGAGCAGATGATGGGCGGCGCCTTCACCGGGCACCCGCAGCACGAGGTGCTCTCCTATGCCTACAAGACCGCGCACCCGATCACAAAGGGCCTTGCGCCCTTCTCCATCGACGAGGAGCCCTACCAGTTCACGCTCGATCCGCTGGCAAACCTGACGATGCTGCTGGAATACACCTACCACGACGCGGCCTACCCCGCCGCCTGGCTGCGGCCCTTTGGCAAGGGCAAGGTGGTCTACCTCTCCCCCGGTCACGACGCCGAGTCCTTCAAGGTCGAGGGCTTCCGCGCGCTCCTGCGCCGCAGCGCCGCCTGGTGCGCGGGCGACCTGTAAAAGGAGGCGGCTTTCGCAAGATGAAGACCGTGCTCATCACCGGCGCGGACCGCGGGCTGGGCCTTGCGCTGGCAAGGGAATACCTGAAGCTCGGCTACACCGTCTTTGCCGGGCGCTTCCTCGCGGACTACGCCCTGCTGGACGACCTGGCGGCGGAAAACCCCGGCCGTCTCTTCCCCGTGCCCTTAGACGTCTCGGACCCGCGCAGCATCGACAGCGCCTATGCCGAAGTCTCGCGCCATGCGGACCACCTGGACGTCTTCGTCTCCGACGCGGCCTACATGGGCGGGCCGGAGAACTCGCGCATACGCGGGGAGGAGAAGATCGACCCGGCTCTCATGTGCAAGTCCGTGCGCGTCAACGCGCTGGGGCCGCTGCTCTGCGTGCATCGCTTCCTGCCGATGCTGCAGGCGGGCGAGGAAAAGCGGCTCTGCTTCATCTCCTCGGAGGTGTCCTCCGTGGCGCTGATGCTGCGCGACGGCGACTTCCGCTACTGCATGAGCAAGACCGCGCTCAACATGGCCGTGCGCATGATGCACAACGCGCTCTTCCCCGCGGGCTTCACCTTCCGCCTCTACCAGCCCGGCTGGATGCGGCGGCAGATGCCGGACGGCTCGCTGTACAACCGCGACGACCGCCAGATCGACCCCGGCTTTTCCGCGGCGCGGGCCATGCCGGTATTCACCGGCCGCCGCGCGGACGAGGGGCGGCTGGAGCTGGTGGACTACCTCGGCAGCGTCTGGCCGTTCTAAAAGGAGGGGAAACGCGCGATGATCGCCTATCTTACGAATTGCAACAGCGACTTTGCCCGCGCCCTGCGGGAGCGCCTGCTGCGGGGCGGGCACGAGGTCTATGCCGGGGAAGCGCTCTCTTCTCTGTCCTCCCTGGACCTGTTCGTGGCGACGGAGGACGAGCGCCTGAGCGGCGACGACTTCACGGTGCGCGAGGAGATCGACCCGGAAATCGTGATGCGCAGCGTGGAGGAAAACCTCTGCGCGCCGATCCTTGCGCTAGAGGCGGCGCTGCCGGCGCTGGACAAGGGGACGCTGAAGCGCGTCTGCTTCATCACCAGCGGCGCCGAGGCCTCCGTCAACTGGAGCGAAAAGACCTCCGGCTACGGCTATGCGATGGCCAAGGCCGCGCTGGCCCAGGCGGCCCGCATCTGCTGCAACCGCCTCTACCCGGAGGGGTACACCTTCCGCATGTTCGACCCGCTCGTCGGGCGCGTGCCGCCGGAGCTCGCCGCCGCGGCGGCGGAGGAGATCTTCCTCTGCTCCCGCGCCTATGACCCGGACAACCTGCGCCGCACGGACGAGGCGCGCTTCGTGCTGCGCGACGCCCTGGGCCGCGAATGGCCCTGGTAAAACGCCCGCTCTGGATTGGAGGTGTTGCCCATGCCCGATTCTTCCATCACAAAAAAGGCGCTGGCCGACGCGCTGAAGCGCCTCATGGCGGAAAAGCCCTTGCAGAAGATCAGCGTGGGCGACATCTGCGAGCGCTGCAACATGAACCGCAAGAGCTTCTACTACCATTTCCGGGACAAGTACGACCTGGTCAACTGGGTGTTCTACACGGAGTTCGCCGCGCAGTTCATCGGGGATGAGGCCGTTTCTCCCGAGGCCTTTCTGGAGAAGATCTGCACCTATTTCCACCGCAACCGCGCCTTCTACGTCAGCGCCCTGGAGCAGGAGGGGCAAAACAGCTTCTCCGACTACTTCGCCGACGTCATGCGGCCGCTGCTCGCCCTGCACTTCAGCGACGTCGTGGACGAGGACGACGCCAGGGACTTCTTCATCACCTTCTACACCGACGCCCTGCTCTCCGCCCTCAAGCGCTGGCTGCGCGAGGGGACGATGCCGCCGGAGCGCTTCGTGTCGCTGGTGCGCCGCGCCACCGCAAGAAAGCCCCTGTAAAGGACGAGCGCCATCTCCCAAAATGTGAAAGGCCCCCGCTGCTGTTGCGGGGGCCTCAGACTGTCGAAAAAGTAGGGCTGTTCGCTTGGGGATGCATGAAGGGGCGCCGCCCCTTCATCTTCAATCCGCAGCGGCGGCGTGTACGCCGCGAGGATGTCGGCCCGTAGGGCCGC
>CALWKN010000138.1 GCA_944381265.1 uncultured Clostridia bacterium | reverse complement strand
CACGCAGAGCTTGTGCACGGAGGACGACCGGGTGGCGGGGGGGGGCTTCGCCCTCCCCCGCACCCCCACCCGAGCGTGAAACGGGGCGGTCCTGTGTGTGGGGGAAGGGCCGCCGCTACAACGCGGCGAGCCCGCAGGGCGAGCGCGTTGTCGCGGGGGCCCTGTGGAAAACGGGGGTGGGAGAAGCGCCCGCAGGGCGCGCGGCCCACCCCCGTTTTCCACGGCGTCGAGGGCCCTTGGGGTGGGGCGAGGCCCCGCAGGGTTGGCCGGGGGACGCGGCAGGTTCTCCTTTACGGGAGGGCGCGCGTTTGGTACAATGGGGGCAAAAGAGAAAGCGCCCGGCGCGCGGCGCCGGGGAAGGGAGGACAATATGGACTATCGCCTGGGGGACATGATCGCCCGCTACCGGGAGGACGAGGAGGGCCGCGTGGGGCTGCTGCTCTTCCCCGCCGACTGCCCGCCGCCGTGCCTGCCGAAGAAGGCGGCGCTGGACCCCCTGGTGCAGCTGCAGCTCAGCGGCGACGCCTGCAGCGGCGGCTACGCCATGGGCAACACGCTGCGCAACGGGGAGAGCACGCTGCGCCTGCGAAAGCGGGGCCAGGAGCAAAAGCGCGAGGGCGACCTGACATACATCGAGACGCTGCTTGCGGACGAGCGCGGCAACGCGGTGCTGCACACGCTTCTTTGGCGGGAGGGCGACCGCTTCGTCCGCAGCTTCTGCGAGTACCGCAACGAGGGGGACGCGCCGCGCACGCTGCTGCTGCTCTCCAGCTTTTCCCTGGAGCAGATCTCGCCCTACCTTGCCGGGGACGGCGCGGGCGCGCTCTATGCGCACCGCCTGCAGTCCCGCTGGAGCCAGGAGGGGCGGCTGCTGACGCAGTCGCTGGAGGAGCTGCAGCTGGAGCCCTCCTGGGGCCTGGGCGCGGTGCGCTGCGAGCGCTTCGGGCAGGTGGGCTCCATGCCGGTGAACCATTACTTCCCCTTCCTGGCGCTGGAGGACCGGGAAAACCACGTCTTCTGGGGCGCGCAGATCGCGCACCCGGCCTCCTGGCAGATGGAGATCTACCGCCGGGACGAGAACCTCGCCGTCAGCGGCGGCCTTGCGGACCGCGAGTTCGGCCACTGGAAGAAGCGCGTGGCGCCCGGCGAGCGCTTCCGCACGCCGGAGGCCATACTGACCGTTGTGCGCGGCGAGAGCCTGGACGACCTCTGCCAGCGCCTGGTGGAGGCGGGGGAGCGCGCCGCGAACGCCGGTCCCGCCTCCGAGCAGGACCTGCCCGTGCTCTTTAACGAGTACTGCACCACCTGGGGCGTGCCCTCGCACGAGAACATCAGCGGGATATTGCGCGCCCTGCGCGGCCACGGCATCTCCTACTTTGTCATCGACTGCGGCTGGTACAAGGCCGACGGCGTCCACTGGGGCGTCAGCATGGGCGACTACCTCCCCTCCCGCACGCTCTTCCCCGAGGGCCTGCAAAAGACCGTGGACGCCATCCACCGGGAGGGCATGAAGGCCGGCATCTGGTTCGAGATCGAGAACGTCGGCCCGGCATCGCGCGCCTACAACGAGACAGAGCACCTTTTGCATTTGGACGGCGCGGTGCTCACCACCAGCGGCCGGAGATTCTGGGACATGGCGGACCCCTGGGTGCGGGACTATCTGCGGGAGCGCGTGATCGGCACCTTGCGCAGGTACGGCTTTGACTACATGAAGATCGACTACAACGACACCATCGGCATCGGCTGCGACGGGGCGGAGTCCCCGGGCGAGGGCCTGAGGCGCAACATGATGGCGACGATGGAGTTCCTCAGCGAAGTCAAGGCGGCGGTGCCCGGCATCGTGCTGGAGAACTGCGCCTCCGGCGGGCACCGTCTGGAGCCGGGGTTCCTGGCAGCGACGAGCATGGCCTCCTTCTCCGACGCGCACGAGTGCCCGGAGATCCCGATCATCGCCGCCAACCTGCACCGCGCCATGCTGCCGCGGCAGAGCCAGATCTGGGCCGTCATCCGCAGGACGGACTCCTGCAGGCGCATCGCATACTCCCTGGCGGCCACGCTCCTTGGGCGCATGTGCCTCTCCGGCGACGTCACGGAGCTAAAAAGCGCGCAGTGGGACGTGATCGACCGCGCCATCGCCTTCTACAAGGCCGTCGCGCCCATCATCAAGGAGGGGCAGACCTACCACCTGACGCCCCAAATCGAGAAGATGCGCCACCCCGAGGGCTGGCAGGGCGTGCTGCGCCTGGGCCGCAACGGCGAGGCGCTGGCCGTGCTGCACACATTCGGCGGCGCGCTGCCGGAGACGCTGCGCCTGCCGCTGCCCGCGGGCACGCCCCTGACCGTCCGGGCATCGTTCTCCGACGCCGAGCCGGACATCGCCGTCGAGGACGGCGCGCTCCTGTGGCGCCCCGGCGAGAACTGGCGGGCCGCCGCGGTCTGGCTCGCGCGCGGGGACGCCTGATCTCCCCCTCCACGACCCCCATGCAGCTCCGCGGCGGCGGGGCGGCGCAAAAAAAGCGCCGCCCCGCCGCGTCTTTGTAGCAGAAAGAGAGGATATTGACGGCGGCAACAGCGCCCACGGCAACCCCTGCGCGAAGTGTGGCATACAGGATGGATGAAAACCTGCGCTGGACGAGCAGCTTCGGCGCGCGGCGCCGTCGATGGCGCGGGGAGAGGGGGTTTAACACGAATATGGTTGACAGCGCGCGGTTTTCGTGATAAAATGCGGGAAGTTTGAAAAGGGCTAGGTCACAGAGTCTTTTCAAAGCAATTATCTGTGTACCCTCCGGGCGGAGGGAAGATACTGCCGCGTGGTAGCCTTGTGCTGCCTTATTGATGGAGTTAAGAGCTCAAATTTTATAAGTTGGTTCCTTCATAACCAAAATGCGCCTGTGCGCAGACTTGTGAAACGGTCAATAAGAGTAGTAAAAGTAGAATTGCTATATAGACTCTGATCATCCCGTCCCGCTGGAAAACATTTCTCTCCCGCCGCAATGCCTCTCCCCCCTTTGGAGGGGGGAAGGCGCCGCTGTCCCGGCCGCGTTTCCGCGCCGGGGCCGGGAGTTCGCTTCAGGAGGGCGCAAGTTGTGCAGGAGCACGGCTTGCGCTATTTTTGTTGTGAGGCGGCCGAAAGGAGGGAATGGAAGTGCAAAACCGTCGAATGCAGCTGGACCAGAGGCGCGCGCCCATCTACGAGGCGCTGGAGAACTTCCGGCGCATGCGGGTGGTGCCCTTTGACGTGCCCGGCCACAAGCACGGCCGCGGCAACCCGGAGCTGACGGCGTTCCTCGGGCAGCAGTGCGTGGGCGTGGACGTCAACAGCATGAAGCCCCTGGACAACCTCTGCCACCCCGTCTCCGTCATCCGCGAGGCGGAGGAGCTGGCGGCCGACGCCTTTGGCGCGGCGCACGCCTTTCTGATGGTGGGCGGGACGACGAGCTCGGTGCAGAGCATGGTGCTTACGGCCTGCAAGCGCGGGGACGAGATCATACTGCCGCGCAACGTGCACAAGAGCGTGATCAACGCGCTGGTGCTCTGCGGGGCGGTGCCGGTGTATGTGAACCCGGAGGTGAACCAGAGGCTGGGCATCTCCCTTGGGATGCGGCGCGAGGAGGTGGAAAAGGCCATCGCCGAGCACCCCAAGGCCGTGGCGGTGCTGGTCAACAACCCCACCTATTACGGCGTGTGCAGCGACCCGCGCGCGATCGTTGCGATGGCCCACCGGGCGGGGATGCTGTGCCTTGCGGACGAGGCGCACGGCACCCACTTCTACTTTGGCGGCGGGCTGCCGGTCTCGGCGATGGCGGCGGGGGCGGACATGGCCTCGGTCTCCATGCACAAGAGCGGCGGCAGCCTGACGCAGTCAAGCCTTTTGCTGATCGGGCCGAACGTCCACGCCGGGTATGTGCGCCAGATCATCAACCTTACGCAGACCACTTCGGGCAGCTACCTGCTGCTCTCCAGCCTGGACATCAGCCGCAGGAACCTGGCCCTGCGCGGGCGGGCGATGTTCCACCAGGTGGCGGACATGGCGGAGTACGCCCGGCAGGAGATCAACGCCGTGGGCGGCTACTACGCCTTTGGCCGGGAGATCATGAACGGCAACTCGGTGTTTGACTTTGACAGCACGAAACTCAGCGTCCACACGCGCGACATCGGCCTTGCCGGCATCGAGGTCTACGACATACTGCGCGACGAGTACGACATACAGATCGAGTTCGGGGACATCGGCAACATCCTTGCCTATCTCTCCATGGGCGACAGGCCCCAGGAGCTGGAGCGCCTGGTCAGCGCCCTGGCGGAGATCCGCCGCCGCTACCAGAGGGACAGCGCCGGGCTGCTCAGCCAGGAGTACATTGCCCCGGAGGTCGTCATCAGCCCGCAGGACGCCTTTTAAGCCGAGAAGGGCAGCCTGCCGCTTGAAGACTGTGCCGGGCACGTTTGCAGCGAGTTTGTCATGTGCTACCCGCCGGGCATCCCGATCCTGGCGCCGGGCGAGCGCATCACCAGGGAGATCCTGGAGCACATCCGCTACGCCAAGGAAAAGGGATGCAGCATGACCGGCCCGGAGGACCCGGAGATCCGCCGCATCAACGTCTTGACATAAAAAGGGGGGGACGGACATGGAACTTTGGTTCAGCGAATTTCACACGCCCGACGTGCAGCACAGCATCCGGGTGACGCGGCATTTGTACTCCAAGCGCAGCGAGTACCAGCAGATCGACATACTGGAGACGCCGGAGTTCGGCAGGGTGCTGGCGCTGGACGGCAACGTGATGCTCACCGAGCGGGACGAGTTCATCTACGATGAGATGATCACCCACGTGCCCATGGCGGTGCACACGGGGATCCGCGACGTGCTGGTCATCGGCGCGGGGGACGGCGGCGTGGTGCGGGAGCTGACGCGCTACGACCGCGTGGAGCGCATCGACCTTGTGGAGATGGACCCGATGGTGGTGGAGGCCTGCCGCACGTATCTGCCCAGCAACGCCTGCCGCATGGACGACCGCCGCGTCCACATCCACTTTGAGCACGCGCTGAAGTTCATCCGGCGGTGCGAGGCGGAGTACGACCTGATCATCGTGGACTCCACCGACCCCTTCGGCCCCTCGGAGGGGCTGTTCACGCGCGAGTTCTACGGCAATTGCCACAACGCCCTGCGCGAGGACGGCATCATGGTCAACCAGCAGGGCAGCCCGTTCTACGCCGAGGACGCCAAGGCCATGCAGCGCAGCCACAAGAACATCGTAAAGACCTTCCCCATCAGCCGGGTCTACCAGGCGCACATCCCCACCTATGCCGCCGGCTACTGGCTCTTCGGCTTTGCCAGCAAGAAGTACCACCCCATCGACGACCTGGACGCCCAGGCCTGGAGCAAGCTGAACCTGCACACGCGCTATTACACGCCGCGCCTGCACATCGGCGCCTTCTACCTGCCCGCGTTCCTGGAGGAGATGCTCGAGGAGGTGGAGGAATGATGCGC
>CALWKN010000137.1 GCA_944381265.1 uncultured Clostridia bacterium | reverse complement strand
AGTATAGCACAAAGCGCGATGAAGCTCAAGGGGGGAGAGGCAAAAACTTTGCCGGAGGGGGCTAGAGCAGTATGCAGATCATGCCGCCGGAGCCCTCGTTGATGATGCGCGAGAGCGTCTCGCGCGTCTTTTCCTGGGCGTCCTCGGGCATGCGCATGAGCTTGCCGGCCAGGCCCTCGCGCACCAGATCGTGCAGGGATTTGCCGAAGATGTTGGTGTTCCAGAGTTTGGCCGGGTCGCTCTCAAACTCCGAGAGCAGGTAGCGCACCATGTCCTCGCTCTCCTTTTCCGAGCCCAGGATCGGGTTGACCTCGGTGGCGATGTCCACGCGGATCATGTGCAGGCTGGGCGCGCTGGCCTTCAAGCGCACGCCGTAGCTGCCGCCGTGGCGGGTGATCTCGGGCTCGGCCAGCGTGAGCTCCTCCATGGAGGGGGCGACCAGGCCGTAGCCGGTGGTCTTGACTGCCTGCAGCGCCTCTGCCACGCGGTCGTACTCGCGCTTGGCGGCGACAAGGTCCGTCATCATGGCCATGAGGTGGGCGTCGGAGCGCACTTCCTGTCCGCAGCGGCGGCTGAGCACCTCGTAGAACAGGCCCTCCCGCAGCGGCAGGCCCAGCGTCACCCGCCCGCGCCCAAGGTCCATCCCCGACACATAGGGCGCGCCGGCGTCCTCCAGGGAAAAGCGGGCCACCATCTGGTCGATGTCGCGCACGTGCGAAAGCTCCTGTCCGCTCTCGCGCACGGCGGCAAGTATGGCGCTTGGCAGCTCTTCCTCCTCGGGCAGGGCCTGCACCCAGGCGGGCAGGTCCACCACCACTTCCTTGATCGGGAACTCAAAGAGCACCGCCCGCAGCAGGGCGGAGAGGTCCTCGGCCCCCATGTGCAGCACGTCCAGCGGCAATGCGGGCACGCCGTACTTCTCCGTCAGATCGTCGGCCAGGCGGCGCGCCTCCGGGCTTTCCGGCTGGGCGGAGTTGAGCAGGAGCACGAAGGGCTTGCCGCTGCGCCGCAGCGCCTCGACCGCCTTTTCTTCCGCCGGTACGTAGGCCAGGCGGTCCAGGCCGGAGAAACTGCCGTCCGTCGTCACCAGCAGCCCGATGTTGGCGTGCTCGGAAATGACCTTGTCCGTGCCGATCTCCGCGGCCTTGGCAAAGGGGATCTCCTTTTCCGACCAGGGCGTGCGCACCATGCGCTGCGCGCCCGCCTCGTCCGCGCCCAGGGCCCCTTCCACCAGATACCCCACGCAGTCCACAAAGCGCACCGCCATGTCCCCGGCGCCCTCGATGTGGATGCGCGCCGGCTCCGCCGGAACGAAGCGCGGCTGCGTGGTCATGATGCTCTTGCCGGAGCCGGACTGGGGCATTTCGTCCACCATGCGCGTCTTGCGCGCCGTCTCCGGCAGGCCGGGCAGCACCAGCAGCTCCATGAGCCGGGATATGAGCGTGGACTTGCCCGTGCGCACCGGCCCCACCACACCCAGGAACACCGTCCCCTCGCAGCGCGACGCGATGTCGCGGTAGATGTCATATTGTTCCATCGTCGCTCTCCCTCCCGTGGTCCTAGCTTTGCTTATATCGTATGCGGCCCCGCCGCCCGCAAGAACCGGGGCGGCGGGCGCAAACCTTGCGCGCGGAAACGCGGAATCCGCTTGGACGGGCGCGAAAAAGCGCATGGTACAATGGGTGCAGATTCAGGGCGGCGGCAGAGAAACGCCGCCGGAGAAGGGGAGGAAAATCGATGGAGATCAACATGGTCAAGTGCGCGAACGGTCACTTCTACAACGCTGCGCTGCATTCGGTCTGCCCGGATTGCGTGCGCGAGGGCCTGGCCTCGGCTCCGGCGGGCCAGGAGGGCTTCACCCCCACGGAGCCCCTGGGCGGCTCCGGCGCCGGCGGCTTCACCCCGACCGAGGCCCTGGGCAGCGCCGGCGGCGGCTTTACGCCCACGGAACCCATCGGCGGCGCCGGAAGCGGCTTTGCGCCGAAGGACGGCGGCGG
Organism: uncultured Clostridia bacterium; assembly: GCA_944381265.1. Lineage (GTDB taxonomy): Bacteria > Bacillota > Clostridia > Christensenellales > UBA1750 > Spyradocola. Next base: position 7,818 of record CALWKN010000137.1, on the reverse strand, counting down.
CAGCTACACCCGGCCCATCGGCGACGGCGGCAGCGACCCCTTTGGCAGGACGATGATCGGCGGGCCGATGTACACCGCGGGCAGCATGGAGCCCGTGGTCGGCTGGCTGGTCTGCATCGAGGGGCCGATGCGCGGCATGGACTACCGCATACACGCCGGCTACAACTACATCGGCCGTGAGCAGGGCGACATCCACGTCGCCGGGGATATGCAGATCTCCCACGCCAACCACGCGCTCATCGCCTACGACCACGACGAGAACGCCTTCTACTTCGGCCCCAGCGCCGGGCGCAACATCGTCAAGGTCAACGGCAAGGCGGTGCTGGGCACCGTGGAGATCCACAGCCACGACGTGCTGTCCCTGGGCAAGACGCGCATGCTCTTCGTGGCGCTGTGCGGCGAGAAGTTCCGCTGGGAGGGAGAGGCGTGAAGACGGCGTTTCTGACACTTCCCCTGCCGTCGCTGGACCCGGCGCTGCTGGTGACCCCAAGCCCCAGCGCCTCGCCCACGCAGGCCCCGACGCCTGCCCCGTCCGAGACGGCGGCCCCGTCCGAGACGGCGGCACCCTCCCAGACGGCGGCCCCGTCCCAGACGGCGGCCCCGTCCCCGACGGCGGCTCCGTCTCAGACGGCGGCTCCGTCCGAGACGGGCGAGGCGACGCCCGCGCCCTCTTTGGACCCGGCGCAGACGGCGGAAACGGTGGGCGCGCCGCAGGCGGTCCCGGCGCTGGAGGCGATCCCGGGCTGGGGGGCGCTGTGCATCGGCCTTTGCATCGGCGTGGCGCTGACGCTGTGCGCGGTGTTCGGCCTGCGCCTTTGGAAAACACTGCTGCGCAGGCGCCGCGCCGGGACGCGGGCGGCAAGCGATGCGCGCGCGGACGCGCCGCCGGAGACGAGCGTCGGCAAGCTGCACGCGCAGGGCGCGCGGGAGAGCCAGCAGGACAGCTTCGCCATCTCCGACGCGCGGGAAGAGCGGGCGCGCGGGCGCCTGGCGCTGGTGGCCGACGGCATGGGGGGCCTGAGCCAGGGCGACAAGGTGAGCCAGACCGCCGTCGCCGCCATGCTGGAGGGCTTCTACACCGAGAGCGGCGCGCCGGAGCGCGTGCTGCCGCTGCTCCTGCGGCGCGCCAACGCCGCGGTGGACGCGCTGCTGGGCCCGGAGGGCCGCGCGCGCAGCGGCTCGACGCTGGTCGCGGCGCTGATCCGCGGCGGCTACCTCTACGCCGCGAGCGTCGGCGACAGCCGCGTGGCGCTGCTGCGCGGCGGGGCGCTGCTGACGCTCAACCGCGAGCACGTCTACCGCCAGGAGCTGCTGCTCGGCGCGGCAAACGGCGAGACGAGCGTGGACGAGGCGCTGCAGCACCCGCGCGGGCCCGGGCTCACCAGCTTCCTTGGCATGGGGAGGCTGAAGTATGTGGACATCCCGGATCAGCCTACGCGCCTTCTGGCAGGAGACAAGGTGCTGCTGATGAGCGACGGTGTGTACAACGCGCTCAGCGACCAGGAGCTCATCGCGGCGCTGGAGGGGAGAGACGCGCAGGCGGCGGCGGATGCCGTCGGCGAGGCCATACGGAAGAAGGCCTACCCGACGCAGGACAACTACACGCTTGTGGTGCTGGAGATGGGACGCGACACGAAGAAGGAGGCGTAAGGAAGCAGTGCGTTGGCGGGAGAACCTCTGGACTTTGTTCCGCCGCCCAGAGGAGGCGGGCCTGAAGTGGGACGCCGTGACGGATCCCGGCGGGCGGCCGGAGAACGAGGACGCGTTCGGCGGCGGGCAGCGCCCGGACGGGCGCTTTGTGGCGGCGCTGGCGGACGGCCTGGGCGGCCACGGCGGCGGGCGCATCGCCTCCGACGCCGCCGTGCGCGCGCTGTGCGCCTGGGACGGGCGCGCCGACAGCGCGGCGCTGCAGGCGCTCTTTTCCCAGGCGCAGGCCGCGGTGCGCGCACAGCAGACGGCCAGCTGCCGGATGAAGACCACGGCCGTGGCGCTGCTGCTGGAGGGCAGCCACGCCGCCTGGGCCCACGTGGGCGACTCGCGGCTCTACCACTTTGCGGACGGGAAGCTGGCGCATCAGACGCTGGACCACAGCGCCTCGCGCATCGCCGTGATGCTGGGGCAGATCCGCGAGTCCGAGATCCGCGGGCACGCCGACCGCAGCCGCCTGCTGCGCGCCCTGGGCCAGGAGGACGAGCCGCGCCTGGACGCGCACGAGGAGGATTTAGGCCCCGGGACGCACGACTTTCTGCTCTGCTCGGACGGGTTCTGGGAATATGTGCTGGAAAAGGAGATGGCGCGCGCGCTGCGCCGCGCCGACAGCCCGCATGAGGCTCTGGAGCATATGCTGGAGCGCCTGCGCGGGCGCGCCCCCAAGGACAACGACAACTACACCGCCGTCCTCGTCCGCGTCCGCATCGGCAAAGGCGCGGCGGAAAAGGCATAGACGAGTGAAGCGCGCGGAAAAACACGACAGGGAGGATGACATCATGAAGGGCAAGCGAATTGTGGCTTTGATCTTGGCGGCGCTGCTGCTGTGGGCGCTCGGCGGCTGCGCGGCGAAGGAGTTCACCCCCGCCGAGGCGCGGCAGGGCGTGGTGCGCGTGTATACGGTACTGGACCTGAACCTCTACACGGAAAGCGGCGCCTACGTCGGCACCATGGAAAAGGCGATAGAGGGCGTGGGCAGCGCCTTTGGCGTGGGCAAGGCCGGGCAGGAGACGGACGTCTTCGTCACAAACGCCCATGTGGTCAGCGAGCCGGACGGCCGGGTGACCATGAATGGCCAGGTGTACATCGGCGAGTATGTGGTAAACGGCGTCTACCTGCTCACGGACGACTACGCCTACAACACCTCCAGCGGCGAGCTGGATCTGAGCCGCGCCGTGCCCTGCACGGTGATCTACCTGGGGGACGAGGCCAGCGGCGAGGACGTCGCGGTCCTGCGCGCGGCCGAGCCCGTGGAGGGGCGCATCGCCCTGCCGCTGCAGCGCGACGAGGCGGACCTGGAGGTGGGCGACGCGGTGACCGCGCTGGGCTATCCGGTGCTCTCGGATAACGCCACCAGCGAAGGCCATATGCTGGCGGACGTCGACGACGTCACCGTCACCACCGGCAGCGCGGCCCGCTTCTTCGAAGGCGAGGACGTCACCTCCGCCTACAACAACGGCCGCGTGATCCAGACCACGGCCGAGATCAACGGCGGCAACTCCGGCGGCCCGCTGCTGGACGAGCACGGCGCGGTGGTGGGCATCAACACCTTCGTCACGGACGACGGCGACCGATTCACCACCTCCGGCTACTACGCGGTGCGCATACAGTACGCCAAGAGCGCGCTGGACGGCTTGAACATCGAATACGACGTCTACGGCGACGGCGGGGTCTCGCCCCTGCTCGTGGCGGGGGTGATCCTGGCGGTGCTGGTCGTCATCGGGATCGTCGTGGCCGTCGTCGTGGCGGCGAGCAAGAGCAAGCCCGCCCCGGCGCCCGAACCCGCCCCGGCGCCCGTGCCTGAGCCCGCCCCGACGCCCGTGTCCCCTGCGCCGCCCGCGGATCCGAACGCCCTGCGCCTGGTGGGCATCAGCGGCACGTTCGCCGGCCGGCGCTTCGCGGTGAACGGCCAGGTGCGCATCGGCCGCAACCCGGCGCAGAACGACCTCGTCTACCCGGCGGGCACCAAGGGCGTCAGCGGCGCGCACTGCACGCTGCTGGTGGAGAACGGCCGCGTGCTGCTCAAGGACCTTGGCTCGACCTACGGCACCTTCCTGCAGGACGGGCGGCGCATCGCCGCCAACCAGCCGGTGGAGCTGCGCCCGGGCGAGAGCTTCTACCTGGCCTCGCCGCAGGAGAAGTTCCAGATCGTGAAAAAGGGAGGCATGTAAGATGAATTTCTGCCCGCATTGTATGCGCCCCGCCACGGGGGAGACCTGTTTGCACTGCGGCAAGCCCGTGCACTGGCAGGCGCAGAGCCAGCAGCTGCCGCTGGGAACGACGCTCATCGGCGCCGAGCAGCACATCTACCAGACGGGCGCGGTGATCGGCCAGGGCGGCTTTGGCATCACCTACATGGCCATGGACGTGAGCGGCGGCGAGCGCGTGGCGATCAAGGAGTGCTTCCCCGCCCAGTGCGCGGTGCGCTCCACGGACCATGTGAACGTCGAGCCCAAGAGCGGCGCCGGCGAGGTGCTGGCCCACGCGGTGGAGAGCTTTGGCAAGGAGGCCACGCTCCTGTCGCAGTTCCGCGAGTGCAGGAGCATCGTGCAGGTGCGGGACTTTTTCTCCGCCAACAACACGGCCTACCTTGTGATGGAGTTCCTGGACGGCGAGACGCTGCAGCAGCGCATGAAGCGCCTGGGGCGGCTGCGCGCCGGGGAGCTGCTGCCGCAGCTGCGCCAGCTGTGCGCGGATTTGAGCGTGCTGCACAGCCGGGGCCTTCTGCACCGCGACATCAGCCCCGACAACATCATGTGCATGCCGGACGGCAGCCTGAAGCTCCTGGACTTTGGCTGCGCCCGCTCCATGGAGGACGGACACTCCATGAGCGTGCTGCTCAAGCACGGCTTTGCCCCGGTGGAGCAGTACCAGACCCGCGGCCAGACCGCGGCCACCGACCTCTACGCCCTGTGCGCCACGCTCTACTACTGCGTCACCGGCGCCATGCCGCCCCCGGCGGTGGACCGCCTGGAAAAGGACGCCCTCGTGCCGCCCACGCGCTATGGCGCGGACCTTACAAGCGCGCAGGAGAAGGCGCTGCTCTGGGGCCTTGCGGTGCAGCCCTCCGGCCGCCCCAAGGACGTCGACCAGTTCGCCACCGCCCTCTACGGCACGCCGGACTGGCGCAGGGCCCCGATCGACCCCGTCCCGCCGCCGCCCCCGCCGCCCCCGCACAGGGACGACTTCTGGCAGAGGGCGATGGCCTTCCTGCGGCAGCACAAGCTGCCCTTCCTCATCGGCGGCGGCGCGGCGCTGGTGCTCGTGATCGTGCTGGGCGTCGTCTCCGTGCAGGCGCTGTTTGGGTTTGTCAAGACCAGCCTCAGCGCCACCACGCCGCCCGTCTCCACCGGCACGCGCCCGGACGACGACCGCGTGCTGCTGGGCACGCCCGCCCCGGAGGACGCGCCCGCTCTGGAACTGTCGCCCGCCCCGGAGGAGACGCTCGCTCCGGAGGAGACGCCGGAGATTGGGCTGGAAGAGGAAGGCTGGCTCTATGCCTTGAACGACACGGGCGTGACGCTGCTCGGCTACGAGGGGGAGGTCACGCAGATCTTTAGCCCCCCGGACGAAATCGGCGGCAAAAACGTCACGGGCATCGGCGAAGGCGCCCTGGCGGGCTGCGCGGCGGAGAGCGTGTATCTGCCCGTTCATCTGGAGAGCATTGCCGCGAGCGCCTTTGCCGACAGCGCGATGCGCGATGTATACGTCTACTCCGAGGTAGTGGTGGATACGAGCGCCTTTGACGGCTGCGAGGAATTCCGCGCCCTGGTGGTGCGGGAAGACACGGAGGACCTCTCCGGCTGGGAAGACGCGCTGCCGGAGGACTGCCAGGTGTTCCAGGCGGATATGGAGACGGGCATCGGCCCCATGGACACGCTCTGGGTGCTGGACGACGGCGCGATCTACGCCATCACCGATGACGGCGAGGGGGTGCTCCTGAGCGTGCCGGCGGGCACGGAGGAGTACACGGTCGAGGAAAAAGTGATGGCCAAAACCGTCGCCTGGGTCTACGAGGACGCGCTGAAAAACGCCGCCGAGGGCGTGGTCGTGCACCTCTCCTCCGAGTGGGGCTTCCCGTACTACCTGGTGCTGGAGTACGGATGGGATGTGGGCGAGATGGAGCAGCCCAACTTCGCCTTCAACTGGCAAGTCAGCTCCCTTGCGGCCCTGCAGATGACGATGGAGCGCGCTGAAGCCATGGGCGAGGGCGACATCGTCCCCATCGAGCCGGACCGCGACTTTGTGCGCGCCGCCGCGCTGCGCGCGCAGGAGCTGACGGAGAAAAACGACATCAATCTGCGCCCGGACGGCTCCGAGTGGGACACGATCTTCGATGAATTTGGCATCGAGTGGAACCACGCGTACATCCGCAAGGCCAACGACCTGACCGGAGACGAAGTGGCCGAGGAAGTCCTGAAGGCCGCCGAGGAATGGGGCCCGGAGACGGAAAACGGCTACATCGAGAAGATGGGCCTTGGCGCGTGGAGAGAGGACGACGGGGAGTTTACGATCTGCTTCCTGGGCGACATCCCGGGATAGGGCGCATTTCCCCTTGAGAGAGCACGAAGGAGTCGGTATAATGGAAAGGAAAGATGTGTTGGGAAGGGAGGGGACGGTCGTGGCGCACTGCCCGTACTGCATGGCGCGCACGGAAGCGGGCAAGCCCTGCCCGGTCTGCGGGCTCACCGCCGGGGCCTATGTGCCCGAGCCGCACCACCTGCGCCCCGGCACGCTGCTGTCGCAGCGCTACCTGGTGGGCCGCGTGCTGGGCGAGGGCGGCTTTGGCATCACCTACATCGGCTGCGACCTCAGGCTGGAGCTGCGCGTGGCCATCAAGGAGTACTACCCCGGCTCCTGGGTGCACCGCCGCGCCGAGGACTCGCCGCTCGTCTCGCATTACGCCGGCTTTGCCAGCGGCTATGAGACGGGCAAGGCGCGCTTCCTGGACGAGGCGCGCACGATGGCCCGCATGGACAAGCAGCCCGAGATCGTCTCCGTGCGCGATTTCTTCGAGGAAAACGACACGGCCTACATCGTCATGGAGTACGTCGACGGCACGACGTTCAAGGAGCTCGTGCGCCAGCGCGGCGGCAGGATCGAGCCGCAGGAGCTCTTCCGCCTGATCCGGCCGCTGTTTGACGCCCTTGCCGCGATGCACGAAAAGGGCCTCATCCACCGCGACATCAGCCCCGACAACCTGATGCTCGAGCACGGCGCGGTGCGGCTGCTGGACTTTGGCTGCGCGCGGGAGTCGCTAAGCGGCGACGAGACGCTCACCGTCACGCTCAAGCACGGCTATGCGCCCATCGAGCAGTACCAGCAGAAGGGCCAGGGGGCGTGGACGGACGTCTACGCGCTGTCGGCCACCATCTACTTCTGCCTCACCGGCCGCGTGCCGCCCCAGGCCGTGGACCGCATGGTGGAGGACGAGCTGATCTCCCCGCGCAAACTCGGCGTGGACATCCCCGTCTGGCAGGAGAACGCCCTGCTGCGCGGCATGGCCCTGCGCCAGCACCGCCGCTACCGCAGCATGGCGGAACTGCGCACCGGGCTCTACACCGAGCCTCCCGCGCCCGACCCCGAGCCCCCGAAGCCAGACCCCGTGCCCCCAGAGCCCGCCCCCGATCCCGTCACGATACAGAGGCGGGAAAAGACCGAGGGGACGATGGGGAAGACCGAGGAAGTCGAGGGGACGGACGGGAGAACTGCGCGGACCGGGAAGACCGAAGGGACGGACGGGAAGATCACGGAGACCGAGACGGACGGGCAGGACGCCGAGGGGCGGAAGCGGCGGGCGGCGCTGCTCGTGGGCGGCGCGGCGCTGGCCGTGATCCTGGGCCTTTCCCTGGCGCTGCCCCGCCTGATCCCGTCCTTTACGGAACAGCCCCCTACGGCACAGCCGCAAACGACGGCCTCCCAGACGGCAGATCCCACGGCAGATCCGACGGCACAGCCGCAGACGGCGCCGGGCGTTGAGGTGACGCTGGAGGCGTCGGCGGGGGAGGCGGAACTGCGCGCGGCGCTGGCGGACGCGGGCGCGTCCTCGGTGACGATCCCCTCCGGCTGCAGCGTGCAGGTCGCGGGCGAGGCGCTGCTGGTGCAAAAGCC
>CALWKN010000136.1 GCA_944381265.1 uncultured Clostridia bacterium | reverse complement strand
GCGGCCTACTACGTCTACCGGGGCCTTACGCACCTTACGAAAAAGCGCGCGCTCCCGGAGGGGGCGGCGGCCGTCGCCGGCACGCTGACCAACACCGTCGGGGTGATGGGCTTGATTTTTATACTCTACGCCGGGGAGTACGCCGATCTCATGGGCCTGTCCCGTGAGGGTGTGGGCCTTGCCATCCTCTCGGCCTCCGCCGTAAACGGCGTGCCGGAGTGCATACTCGCGGCGGTGGTGACAACGGCGGTGGTCCTTGCCGTCTGGAAGCTCACCGGCGGACCGCACAGCGGCGAGACGCACAGCGGCGAAGCACATACCGGCGAGACCCATGGCGAGGGAGAGAAGAAGTAAGACCCTCCCTATAGAGAAAACGAGATACCACACCGGGTCGGTTGCAGATCCGGCCCGGCGAAAGGAATGAATCGCAAGATGATATTGACGCTGGACGTCGGCAACACGAACATCAAGTGCGCCCTCTACGAGGACGAGGAGCTGAAGAAGGCCTGGCGCATGTCCACGGACAGGCACAAGACGCACGACGAATACGGCGTGCTGCTGAGCATGTTCCTGCGCCACGCGGGCTATGACAAGCGGGACGTAGAGGGCGTGATCGTATCCTCGGTCGTGCCCACGATCAACTACACGCTGGAGCACATGATCACCGACTACATCGGCAAGACGCCCATGCAGGTGGCGCCGGGGATCCGCACCGGCATCAACATCCGCTACGACAACCCGCAGGCGCTGGGCGCGGACCGCATCTGCAACGCGGTGGCGGCGCAGCGCTACTACGGCGGGCCGTGCATATTCATCGACTTTGGCACGGCAACGACCTTTGGCGTGATCTCGAAAAAGGGCGAGTTCCTGGGCGGCGCCATCTGCCCGGGGCTGAAGCTCTCTTCCGAGGCGCTGACAGAGCGCGCCGCCCAGCTGCCGAAGGTGGAGCTGGTAAAGCCCGAGACCGTCATCACCCGCAACACCATCTCCAACATGCAGGCGGGCATCGTCTACGGGTACGTCGGGCAGGTGGACTACATCGTGCGCAAGATGAAGAGCGAGATCGGCGGCACGGAGCACATCCGCGTCATCGCAACCGGCGGCCTTTCCCGCATGATCGCCTCGGAGACCTCCACCATCGACATCATCGACGGGCTGCTGACGCTCAAGGGCCTGCGCCTGCTCTACGAGCGCAACGCGCGCTAAGCGGACAAGAAAGGCGGTTATGCAAACATGGCTCGCAGCTTTGAGGACATCTACCAGATCGCGCCGCCGGCGGCGGTGAAGCGCCTGCTCGCCTTCCGCGAGGCGCACCCCTGCAGGACGCACGAAAAAGAGGGCATGCTCTACCGCGTCTGGGACCTGGGACAGGGCGAGGACGCGGTGCTCTTTTTGCCCAGCGGCATGGCAAACGGCGAGGTCTATTTCCCCTATCTGTCGGAGATGAGCCGCCGCCGGCGGTGCGTGGCGGTCTCCCTGCCCGCCTGCCGGCACATGGCGGACTACGCCCGCCAGATCCACGGCATCGTGACGGAGGACCTTGGCATCCGGCGCGTGACGATCGTGGGCTCGGCCATCGGCGGCCTGCTTGCGCAGGTGTACGCGCGCGCCTATCCGCAGGAGACGCAGGCGCTGATCCTGTGCACCACCGGCGCCCCCTGCAAGGAGCTGCCGGACGAGGACTGCGTGCGCTGGACCAGCCGCAAGGGCCTGGTGCTGCGCTATTCCATCGCGCCCTTTGAGGTGCTGCGCGGGCAGATGGGCTACCAGACCTTCCACCAGATGTGCCCGGAGGAGCTGCAGGACAGCCAGACGTTCTGGCGGGCCTTCATCTCGGAGACCTACGAGCACTATGTCTACAAGAAGCTCTACATCGACCTCAACTGCCGCGCCCTGCCGGAGCTGTACGAAAAGAAGCCCTTCTTCATCGGCGACATGGCGGGATGGCGGGGGAGGACGCTGATCCTGGAGTCCGAGGGCGACCAGTACTACGGCGTGCGGGAGCGCTCGATGCTGCGCGCGCTCTACCCGGGCGCCGAGGTGCGGGACATCGGGCCGCACGGGCAGTTCGCCCTGATGGCGGACGAGACGAGCCTGTGCAAGATCATGGAGAACTTCCTGGACGAAGGGGAGGGGAAGGCTTGAGCGACATCATCCGCGTGCAGGACGTCAGCTACGAATACGAGCGGGCGGACGAGCAGGGGGAACTGGCCGTGCGCGGCGTCAGCATGCGCGTAAAAAAGGGCGAGTGGCTGTCGATCCTCGGGCGCAACGGCTCGGGCAAGTCCACGCTGATCAAGCTCTTAAACGGCCTGTTTTTGCCCACGCACGGCAGCGTCACCGTGGGGAACTTCGACACGCGCGACGAAAACCACATCTGGGACGTGCGCCAGACCGTGGGCATGATCTTCCAGAACCCGGACAACCAGATCGTGGCAACGATCGTGGAAGAGGACGTGGCCTTCGGCTTGGAGAACCTGGGCGTTTCGCCCAAGGAGATCCGTCAGCGCGTGGACGCGGCCCTTGCCGCCGTGCGCATGAGCGAGTACGCCGCCGCCGCGCCGCACATGCTCTCCGGCGGGCAGAAGCAGCGCGTGGCCATCGCCGGGGCCCTGGCCATGGAGCCGGACGTGCTGCTGATGGACGAGCCCACCGCCATGCTCGACCCCGGCGGGCGGCGCGAGGTGATGGAGACGGTGGAGCGGCTGCACCGCGAGCGGGGCCTTACGGTGGTGCTGGTGACGCACTTTATGGAGGAAGCGCTGCGCGGGGACCGCGTGATCGTGATGCAGGACGGCAGGGCGATCCTGGAGGGCCCGCCGCGCGAGCTGTTTGCCAAAGAGGCGGAGGCGATCTGCCGGGCGGGCCTGGAGCTGCCGCCGATGGCGGAGCTGGCCCGCCGCCTGCGCGCCAAGGGCCTGAGCGTCCCCGGAGAGCCCATGACCGTGGAGGAGATGGCGGCGGCCTTTGGCGCGCTGCGCCGCGAGAGGAGGGGAAAGCATGCCGGTTGAAGTGCGGGACCTTACCCACACCTATAACGAGGACAGCCCCTTTGCCGCCGCGGCGCTCAGGGACGTGAGCTTTGCGATCGAGGACGGCGAGTTCCTCGGCGTCATCGGCCACACGGGCAGCGGCAAGTCCACGCTGATCCAGCACCTAAACGGACTCATCCGCCCGACCTCCGGCACGGTGATCGTAAACGGCCTGGACCTAAGCGACAAGAGCACCGACCTTCGCCGGGTGCGTCGGCGCGTTGGGCTGGTCTTCCAGTACCCGGAGTACCAGCTCTTTGAGGAGACGGTGCAAAAGGACATCGCCTTTGGCCCGAGGAACCTCGGGCTTGACGGCGACGAGGTGCAGCGCCGCGTGGAGGAGGCCTGCGCCCTTGTGGAGCTGCCCTTTGCCGCGGTGCGGGACAAGTCGCCCTTTGAGCTCTCCGGCGGGCAGAAGCGGCGCGTGGCCATCGCGGGCGTGCTCGCCATGGAGCCGGAGGTGCTGATCCTGGACGAGCCGACGGCGGGGCTGGACCCGGCCGGGCGCGACGCGATCCTCGCCCTCATCCGCCGCTGGCACGAGGGCGGGCGCACCATCGTCATGGTCTCCCACTCCATGGAGGACGTGGCGCGCCTGGCCGACCGCATCCTGGTGCTCGACCACGGCAAAAAGGCCATGGAGGGGACGCCGCGCGAGGTCTTTGCCGACGCCGGGCGCCTGCAGGAGATGGGGCTGGACGTCCCGGCCGCCACGCGCCTTGCCCGGGAGCTGAGCGACCGCGGCTTTGACGTGCCGCGCGACCTCTACACGCTGGAGGAGCTGGAGGAAGCGCTGCTGAGGGCCTTTGGAGAGGGGGGAAGCGCGTGCTGAAGGACATCACACTCGGGCAGTTCTACCCCGGGGACTCTTTGGTGCACCGCCTGGACCCAAGGGTAAAGCTCGTGCTCATGGTGGTCTACATCGCCATGGTCTTCCTGGTGGAAGGGTTTTTGGGCTATCTGTTCCTGGCCGCGTTCCTGGCCGTGAGCGCGTTCCTGTCGCGCATACGGATCAAGTTCCTGCTGCGCTCCATCCGCCCGGTGCTCTTCATCGTGGTCTTCACCTTCGTGCTCAACATACTCTTTACCCGCGGCGACCACCCGATCCTGGAGTGGGGCGTGCTGCACATCACCTGGGAGGGCGTGCGCTTTGCGGTGTTCATGAGCCTAAGGCTGGTGTTCCTCTTGGCGGGCACGTCGCTGCTGACGCTGACGACCTCGCCCATCGCCTTGACAGACGCCCTGGAGCGGCTGCTAAAGCCGCTAAACGCCCTGCACTTCCCTGTGCACGAGATGGCCATGATGATGACCATCGCCCTGCGCTTCATCCCCACGCTCCTTGAGGAGACGGACAAGATCATGAAGGCGCAGACCGCCCGCGGCGCGGACTTTGACACCGGCAACCTCCTGCAGCGGGCAAAGGCCATGGTGCCGCTGCTGGTGCCGCTGTTTGTCGGCGCCTTCCGCCGCGCGGACGAGCTTGCCATGGCCATGGAGGCGCGCTGCTACCACGGCGGGCGGCACCGCACGCGCATGAAGGTGCTGCGCGTGTCCCGCGCGGACGGCTGGGCCTGCGGCGCCACGGCGGCAACGCTGCTGCTGATCCTGCTGGAGAGGCTGCTGTGAGCCGCCGGATCCTCCTGCGCATAAGCTACGACGGCACATCGTACGGCGGCTGGCAGGCGCAGGACAACGCCCCCAGCGTGCAGCGGACGCTGGAGCGCGCGCTGCGCATTGTCACCGGCGAGGACCTGCGCCTGACCGGCGCCTCCCGCACCGACGCCGGCGTGCACGCCCTCTCCCAGGCGGCGCACTTTGACACCGACTCCAGGGTCCCGGCGGAGAAGTTCGCCCTGGCCCTCAACACCCGCCTGCCGCAGGACGTGCGCGTGACCTCCTCCCGCGAGGCGCCGCCGGGCCTGCACGCCCGCTTTTCCGCCTGCGGCAAGGTCTATCTCTACTCCATCGTAAACGCGCCGGTGATGAGCGCGCGCCTTTCGCGCTTTGCCGCCCACGCCGCCGTGCCCCTGGACGAAGAGGCGATGGACCGCGCCGCGCGGCACCTGGTGGGGGAGCACGACTTTACCGCCTTCCAGGCCGCGGGCGGCACGGCAAAGACGTTCACGCGCCATATGCTCGGCGCGCGCGTGGCGCGGCGCGGGCCGCGGGTCGATTTTGCCATCTACGGCACCGGCTTTCTCTACAACATGGTGCGCATCTGCGCCGGGACACTGATGCAGATCGGGCAGGGGAAACTGCCGGAGGACGCCTTCCTGCGCGCGTTTGCAAGCGGCAGCCGCCTCGACCTTGGCCCCACGGCCCCGGCCAAGGGGCTGACGCTGCTGCGCGTGCTCTACCCCGGGCAGGAGGAGCAGGGAAGGGAGCTGCTCCTCTCCGACGACCCCTGGCAGGCGGAGTTCCTGCCGGACGGGCCGGAACTCCTGCCGCCAAAACCCTTGGATTTAACGGAAAAACCGCTTGACGGCGAGGGGCGTTTGGGGTAAAATATTGGTTGCGTTGAACTGTGACCATTAGCCCCGGTTACCAGAACGACATGCCAGCGGCGCCTGACCAACGCGCGCGGGCGAGAAAACTTCAGCTATTTGGAGGGAATCCCTGTGAAAACGTATATGGCTAAGGCCGAAACCGTACAGAGAAAGTGGTACGTCGTGGACGCCGAGGGCATGGTGCTGGGCCGCCTGGCCTCTCAGGTCGCCGCCATCCTTCGCGGCAAGAATAAGCCCACCTTCACCCCGCATGTCGATACCGGCGACCACGTGATCGTCCTCAACGCCGACAAGGTCGTCCTCACCGGCGACAAGCTCAACCAGAAGTTCTACCGCCGCCACTCCGGCTACCCCGGAGGACTTAAGGAGACCTCTTACAAGGACCTGATGGCCAAGAAGTCCGATCTTGCGGTCACCGAGGCCGTGCGCGGCATGCTCCCCAAGAACGCCCTGGGCCGTCAGATGATCAAGAAGCTGCGCGTCTACAAGGGCGCCGAGCACGACCATCAGGCGCAGAAGCCCGAGGTTCTGGAGCTTACGAAGTAAGAGGGAAGGAGAAACACTCATGGCAGCACTCGCATATCAGGCCGTCGGCCGCCGCAAGAAGTCCATCGCCCGCGTTCGCCTCGTTCCGGGCGAGGGTAAGATCCTGATCAACCACCGCGACATCGAGAACTATTTCGGTCTCGAGACGCTGAAGATGACCGTCCGTCAGCCCCTGGCGCTGACCGAGACCGGCGCGCGCTTTGACGTGCTGGTCAACGTCTACGGCGGCGGCACCACCGGCCAGGCCGGCGCCATCCGCCACGGCATCGCCCGCGCCCTGTGCAAGGCCGACGCCGAGCTTCGCCCCGCGCTGAAGAAGGCCGGCTTCCTCACCCGCGACCCGCGCATGAAGGAGCGCAAGAAGTACGGCCTCAAGGCCGCCCGTCGCGCTCCGCAGTTCAGCAAGCGCTGATTTCAATTCAAAACAGCTCAAAAACCCCGAAACCATGTGAACAGGTCCAGTAAAAACGGACAATAGAAAAACACACCCCCTTATGGTAGAATAAAAGAAACTACCGTAAGGGGGAATTTTTATGCCACGAGAATACAGACATATGAAGCAATATGAAAAAGAAA
>CALWKN010000135.1 GCA_944381265.1 uncultured Clostridia bacterium | reverse complement strand
TCCCCCCGCCTCCCCCCTCCCGCGCGCCCCGCCCCGTCCCTCGGTTGCCGCCGCAGGCGGCAACCATAGGGGGTAGGTCTGCCGCAGGCAGACCTACCCCCTATCCCCCTCGCGGGGCTCCCCCTGGACGCACTGCCGCTCCCCGCCGCGCGGCCGCTCGGTTGCCGCCTTTGGCGGCAACCATGGGGGTCCGGCCTGCCTGCGGCAGGCCGGACCCCCATCCTCCTCCCCCGGCGGGGGCTTGAGGCCGTAGAGCCAGTAGGGGTCGCGGCGCAGCTCGCGGGCGTAGAGGCCCACCACGTCCTTCAGGGCGAAGAACATCGCCTGGCAGGGGCCGACGCGGCCGGTGCGTATGCGGCCGCGGTCCAGCGCCCGGCTCTGGATCTCGTACCAGACCGGGGCCGGCGGACGGCCCATCTGCACGTGCCACTGCCGCGGCGGGTAGAGGGCGTCCACCTCCGGGCCGGGGGCAAGGAGATGCCGCAGTGCCTCGGGCAGCAGGCGCTCCGCCTCGTGCATGGAGGCGAGGCGGTAGATGTCCACGCCCAGCAGCAGCCCGCAGCCGCCCTTTTCCAGCGCGTAGCGCAGGCCGCCCCCGGCCTCCCGCGCGTGCCGGCCCCAGCCGGCAACGCGGAACACGCCCTCGCCCAGCACCGCGTCCGGCAGGCGGCGGAAGCAGTCGGCGACCGCGCCCATGGCCGTGCACGGGGCCTCCGGCGGCAGTATGCGCATCTTGGCGACGATGCCAAGGGCGCGGTCGCGCGAGCTCAATTCCAGCTTCGGGCTGAGGCGGAACGCCGGCAGGAACAGCGTCCCCTTCGCCGTCACCGCCTCCTGCAGGGCGTGCACCACGGTCTCGGCCCCGCCCTGCACCTGGCCGAGGCTGTGCAGGTCGCAGTGCACCTCCAGCGTCATGCCGGGCCGGACGCCCAGCTCCCGCAGCCCGCGCACGATCCCTTCCCGCGTCAGCATCCCGCCTTCCTATTTACTCCAGCGTCGGCACGAGCTCGTCCCCGGCGTGGTCGGTGCGCGCGCTCAGGTCCAGCTCGTAGGTGATCGGGTAGAAGACGCCGTCGCGGTCCTGGTAGTGCATCAGGATCACCGCGTCCTGCGTGCGCGCCGGGAAGATGGAGTTGCTGGCCAGCGCGCCCAGGTCCGTGGTGCGGCCGTCCACGGTGCTGTAGCGCATCAGGCGCACGGGGTAGTCGTCGGCGTCCTCCGCTTCGCGGTTGCTGACCAGGTAGAACAGCACGCGGCTGTCCCCGCTCCAGATGTAGTCCGACAGCGCCGCCTGCGCCGCGATCTGCATGCGCGTGCCATGCTCCAGGTCGCACAGGTACAGCGTGGCCAAATTGTTGTTCTCTCCGTCTTCATAAGCGATGAGCACCATATAGCGCCCGTCCGGCGAGAGCAGGAAGCCGTCGGCGATCTCGAACAGCTCGCGCGTGCCGGTCGAGATGTCGACGCGGTAGACGTTGCCGTACTCGTCGTTGAAGTAGACCATGCCGTAGGCGCAGCCCACGCTGCCGTAGCCGCCCTCGCGCTCCTCCACCGCGCGCAGGGGCTCCTGGCCCAGCGCCGCGAGCGCGGGGTCGTAGGCCATCAGCTGCATGGTGTCGCTGCCGCTCATGGCGTAGAGCGCGCCGTCCTCGCCCCAGGCAAAGTCCGAGGTGTAGTCCCCCAGGCCCTCGGCCGAGAGGAAGAGCAGCCCGTCGCTGAGCCGGTCGTAGAGGTAGAGCAGGCGCGCCCCGTCGCTCTGCTCCAGCAGCGCGATGTAGCGCGTGTCCGGCGAGTAGGCGGCCTTTTCCACCGAGGCAAAGGCCGCGTCCAGCAGCCGCTCGCGCGTGCCGTCCAGCTGGTAGAGCCAGATCTCCTCGTAGGTGGAGGTCTCTCCCTCCCCGGTCACTTCCGTCTCCGGCCGCGCCATGACCATGCCGCCCTCCGGCGCCCAGCACAGGAAGCGCGCGTCGGTGGCCACCAGGCTCCCGTCCACGACGCCGTCCTCGGTCTTGAGCGCGCCCATCATCGTCAGCTCCGCGCGCGAGACGGGCTCGGTGTACCCCGGCGCGTCGCCGGAGCGCAGGCGGATCACCTCCGCCGTCTCGTCGCGGCCGCCCGCCTCCAGCGCCTCGTTGAGCTCGCGGCAGAGCGCGTCCGCCTCCTCGATGGCGGCAAAGCCCTTTGACAGGTCGCAGACGTGCGTCCGGTCGCTGCACAGCGCCGGCTCCAGCCCCTTTTCCGCCATCAGCGCCGCGTTGTCCGCGCTGTAGGGCACCTTGACATGGTAGAGCTCCGCATCTGCCGCGTCGTCGGCGCGCACGCGCAGCGTCAGCTCCCCCTCGCCCTCTTCCACCTTGTAGGCCACCGGCCCGTGAAACTGGAAGTAGAGGTCCGCGCCCGCTTCCGTCTGCCGCGCGATGAGCCCGAGGAACTCCCCCGCCGGGTCCTCCCCGACCTCCAGGTCTTCTGGCAGCGACGCCTCCAGGCGCAGCACCAGGCGCGACGGCGCGGTCAGCAGCTCCACCTCGTAGGCGGGCAGGCGCTCCGCGGCAAAGGCGACGGTCAGCACCGCCTCCTCCCGCTGCCGCTCCAGCGCGACCTGCGTGACCGCGGCGCCGCGCGCGCGCTCGCCGCCGCTCGTCGCCTGCCCCTGTCCGTAATAGCCGGGCACGGCCGACGAGGGCGCCGGCGGCTCCGCCGCGCAGCCGCTGAGCAGCGCCAG
>CALWKN010000134.1 GCA_944381265.1 uncultured Clostridia bacterium | reverse complement strand
AGGTCGGCCAGGAGTACACCGGCAAGGTCGTGCGCATCATCCCCATCGGCGCCTTCGTCGAGCTGCTGCCCGGCAAGGACGGCATGATCCACATCTCCAAGCTCTCCAACGAGCGCGTGGAGAAGGTGGAGGACGTGCTCAACATCGGCGACGAGGTCAAGGTGCGCGTGGCCAACATCGACTCCCAGGGCCGCGTCAACCTGGTCCGCACGGACGTCGTCATCGAGGACAAGCCCCGTCCGCCGCGCCGCGAGCGCGACAACCGCGAGGGCCCCAAGCCCAACTACCCCTTCCGCTCCAACGGCAACCGCCGCCGCGAGAGGAACGACGACTAGAGAAAGCCGACCCCGAGGGGAACGATGCGCGCATCGTTCCCCTTTCGCACACAGAGAAAAAGGAGAATCTAACGCATGGCTTACGATCGCATCACATTGCCCAACGGCCTTAGGATCATCGGCGAGCGCATGGAGGGCCTGCGCACCGTGGCCGTGGGCGTGTTCGTGCGCACCGGCGCGGTCAACGAGAGCGCGGCGGAGAACGGCTACTCCCACTTCGTCGAGCACATGGTCTTCAAGGGCACGAGCAAGAAGGACGCCGCCGCCCTGGCCGACGAGATGGACCGCCTCGGCGGCGCCACCAACGCCTTCACCACCAAGGAGAGCACCTGCTTCTACACCAAGGTCCTGCGGGAGGACCTCGGCCGCGGCATCGGCCTTTTGCAGGACCTGGTGCTGCACCCGGAGTTCCCGGCGGCGGACCTGGAGCGGGAGAAGGGCGTCGTGCTGGAGGAGATCGCCATGTGCGAGGACAACCCCGAGGACCTGGTGCACGAGCTCCTCTCCGACGCCCAGTACCAGGGCCACCCCTTGGGACTGCGCATACTCGGCACGGAGGACAACATCCGCTCCGTCACGCGCGAGGCGCTCTTCCGCTTCCTGCGCACCCACTATACGCCGGAGAACACCGTCGTCTCTTTGGCCGGGGCCTACGACTGGCAGGAGGCCGTGGACCTGCTGCAGGCGGCCTTTGGCGCCTGGAGCGGCGGCGGGCGCCCGGCGGGCGGCATGCCCCCCGCCCCCGCGCAGCAGAACCACATCGTGCGCCTGAAGGACGTCGAGCAGACGCAGATCTGCATCGGCTACCCCGCCTTTGCCGGCAACGCGCCGGAGTCCTACGCCCAGCTGATCCTCTCCACGCTCTTTGGCGGGGCCATGTCCTCCCGCCTGTTCCAGAGCATCCGCGAGCGCAACGGCCTGGCCTACTCCGTCTACAGCTACGTCAGCGCCTATTCCGGCGCCGGACAGATGGAGCTGTACGCCGGCACCTCGCCCGAGACGGCGCAAAAGGTCCTGGACTTAATGGGCGCGGAGGTAAAGAAGCTGCTGCGCGAGGGCGTAAAACCGGAGGAGTTTGAGAAGGCGCGCCAGAGCGCCCGCATCTCCTTTGTCATGGGCCAGGAGAGCAACACCTCCCGCATGCGCGGCAACGGCAATGTGCTGCTGCTCTATGACACCACCCGCTCCTTTGAGGAGATACTGGAAAAGCTCCAAAACACCACCTGCGACGACGTCAACGACGTCGCCCGGCGCATCTTCTCCTCGCCCTATTCCACCGCGGTCGTCGGCCGCGGCGGCGCGCCGCTTTCCTTCGACGCCTTTGCCTAAACGGCGCGCCTTTGGGGCATACTGCACGTCAGGGAGGTGCATTGTATGCCAAAGAGTGAAGAAGAGCGCACGCGCGCGGACACAGGCGTGACGGAGACGCCCGAGAGCCCCATCGCCTGCGTGTCCATCATCGGCCAGATCGAAGGCCATATGCTGCTGCCCGAGAGCAGCAAGTCCACCAAGTACGAGCACATACTGCCGGAGCTGGTGCGCATCGAACAGAGCGAGACGACGCGCGGCTTCCTGCTGCTGCTCAACACCGTCGGCGGCGACGTCGAGGCGGGGCTGGCCATCGCCGAGATGGTGGCCGGCATGCGCAAGCCCTCGGTGTCCCTGGTGATCGGCGGCGGCCACTCCATCGGCGTGCCGCTGGCCGTCTGCGCCCGCCGCTCCTTCATCGTCCCCACCGCCACCATGACGCTGCACCCGGTGCGCGTCTCGGGCCTTGTGATCAACGCGCCGCAGTCCGTGGACTACCTCCGGCAGATGCAGGCGCGGGTGGCGCGCTTTGTCTGCGCGCACTCCTCCCTGCCCAAGGAGAGCTTCTACCGCCTGCTGGAGGCGCGCGAGGACATGGCCAACGACGTGGGCACGATACTGGACGGCGAGGCCGCCGTGCGCTGCGGTTTGATCGACCGCATAGGCGGCCTGGGCGACGCGCTGGAGGCGCTGAGGAGCCTGCTCTGACGCGCAGGGGAACGCACGCCCCGACCCGCGCGTTTTATTTGCGAAGCATCCGGGAAGAGCGTCCCACCCGCTTCTTCCCGGATTTACTTTTTGCCCGACCTGGTGTAAAATGGAAGGGACATACGCGATGCTTTTGCGCGGAATTGAGGGTACTTTATGGAATATTTTCTGCGTTTCCTGCTGTGCGTGCTGCGCTGGGCGCTCATCGTACTGGTGGTCTGCGCCCTTTGCGCGGGCGTGTTCCTGTTCGCCATGGACTATACCAACGTAAACATACTGGTCACCGACGGCATGAAGATGCGCACCGGCGTCGTCCTTGGCTACAACGACGCGGACGAGCTGAACAAGTTCTTCACCGCCGATTACCTGGCCGGCGATGCGCTGCTCCTGGACACCACGTATCTGGACTACACCATCCACTCCTTCGACGCCCAGGTCGAGGTCGAGTCCCTGCACACGCTGCCCTGGGAGGACACGGCCACCGCCGTGGTGCAGGAGAGCGTGGAGATCTCCGGCGAGCTGCCCATCAGCAAGCAGACGCCCGAGCAATTGGCCGACCCCAACAAGATCCCACCCCCGCCTTGGAAGGGCGGCACCTACGAAATCACGCTGCACAAGGACGAGGACCATCGCTGGATCATCACAGACGTTGTCAAGACCGCAGAGGAAACGCCCGAGACCGCCGAAGCGCAGGAGGGCGCGTGATATGTGGCCGGAGAAGGGAAGCCTGCTGCTGGCGCCCATGGCCGGCGTGACGGACAAGGTCTACCGCGAGATCTGCACGCGCTTTGGCGCCGACGGCACGGTCACGGAGATGGTCTCGGCCAAGGGTTACCTGCTTTCGCCCAAGGAGAGGCAGGAGGTCGTGCAGCTGCGCGAGACCAGCCCGGGCGAGCGCTGCGCGCTGCAGATCTTCGGCTCGGACGCCGACTGCATGGGCCGCGCCGCCGCGCAGCTATGCGAGAGCCGCTTTTCCGCTCTCGACGTCAACATGGGCTGTCCCGCGCCCAAGATCGTCTCCGGCGGGGACGGCAGCGCCATGCTGCGCGATCTCAAAAACGCCGAAAAGGTGCTGCGCGCCGTGGTGCGCAGCGCTTCACTGCCCGTCACGGTCAAGATGCGCCTGGGCTGGGACGAAACGTCGCTCTGCTACCTGGAGGCCGGCAAGATGGCGCAGGACGCCGGGGTCAGCGCCGTGACGCTCCACGCCCGCACGCGCGCCGAAATGTACGCCGGCCGGGCGCATATCGAGGCCATCGGCGAGCTCAGCGCCCATCTCTCCATCCCCGTCATCGGCAACGGCGACATCGCCTGCGCCGCGGACGCCGAGGAGATGCTGCGCCAAACCGGCTGCTGGGCGGTCATGGTCGGCCGCGGCGCCATGGGCAATCCCTGGATCTTCCGCGACTGGCAGCGCGCCCGCCGGGGCCTGCCGCCGCAGCCGCCCACGCCGCGCGAGCGCGTCAAGACGGCGCTTGCGCACGCCCAGGCGCTCGTCATGCACAAGGGCGAGTACATCGGCCTGCGCGAGATGCGCAAGCACGCCGCCTGGTATCTGCACGGCCTGCGCGGCAGCGCCCAGGCCCGCGTGCGCGTCAACGCTGCCCAGAGCCTGCCGCAGCTGACGGACATTCTCCTTTCCTACCTGGACGAGCTGGAGCGGGAGCCCTGAAAAACGCATAACGCGTCCCCTTTCCCGGGCAAGCTAGGCGGGAGAGGGGGCGCGCGCATGATCGTGACGCGGGAGCTTTCAAAGGTTTACGGCGGCGCCTGCGCGGTGGAAGCGCTGCGCGGCGTCAGTCTGGAGGTGCGGGACGGCGAATTCCTCGCCATCGTCGGCCCCTCCGGCAGCGGCAAGTCCACGCTGATGAACGTGCTGGGCTGCCTGGACAGCGCCACCGGCGGCCGCTATTTCCTCGACGGCGAGGACGTCACGCGCCTTGACAGCGACGACCTGGCGCGCGTGCGCGGACGCAAGATCGGCTTTGTGTTCCAGAACTTCAACCTGCTGCCGCACCTGACCGCCCTGGAGAACGCTGCCCTGCCCCTGGTCTACCGCGGCGTGCCCCTGCGCGAGCGGCGGGAGCGCGCCGCCGCCGCGCTGCAGAGCGTCGGCCTCTACCACCGCCGCGACCACCTGCCCGCCCAGATGAGCGGCGGGCAGCAGCAGCGCGTGGCCATTGCTCGGGCGCTGATCACCCGCCCGCCGCTGTTGCTGGCGGACGAGCCCACCGGCAACCTGGACAGCGCCTCCGGCGGGGAGATCCTGCGCTGCATGGAGGCGCGCAACGCCGCCGGCACCACCATCGTCCTCATCACCCACGACGAGGGCGTGGCGCGCCGCTGCCAGCGCCGCCTGGAGATGCGCGACGGGCGCCTGGGCGAGCCCCGGTGACAAAAACGCCCCCTCCGGCGTAGACTGTGGCAAAGGGAGGGGGTTGCCATGGGGGAGATCTCCGCGCGGGAGCTCCGGCAGGTGCTCCTGCTGCTCCTGCTCCATCTCAGCCGCAGCGGCGAGAGCGAGGAGGACGCGCTGCTGCTGACGCTGGCGCTGCTGATACTGGAAGACGACTAAAGCCCGCGAAAAAACCCAGGGCGCGCAAGGGCCTCACAGCCCCTGCGCGCCCTCTTCTTAAAGGAGCTTGCTTCTATTGAAGCACTCCTTTTTCTTTACCCAATGTTCCAGGCACGATTCTGAATGAGTTCCATGCGCCCACTTTCAGCAGAGCGTATGCCGGCATCCAGTATGGCCATGGCCTCTAAATTGAAATACATATCCAGCGGCAGCGGAAGAGGCTGGCGCGTATCCATGTGCGTTACATAGGCACAAGCGACGTCCTTCCAGGCTTCCGCCAGAGGTTCGACGGGAACGTCATAGGCTTCTCCCTCCGCGGGGAACACCTTGATTGCATCCCAGTTTTCCACCAATGTTCCCTTGCTGCCATACAGTACCGGTCCGCAGGGAATGCCGTGATGGAACGTGCTCCATGTCCCCTCGAGAAGTGCTATGGCATTGGGGAAGCGCACGATCATGGCGGCATTATCGTCTGCATCGCCATACTGGCTGTCCAAATTCGCGCGCAGGCCCATTACAGCAACTGCGGGTTGAGGAATGTACCAATGACTCAGCAGGCTCCCGTAGCAGCAATAGTCAAGCATCGCGCCGCCGCCCATGCGCGCCTGGTGCCACCAGGTCTGCGCGCGCTCATATCCGGTCATGGGCTGGGCGGTTTCGGAAACGCCGGCATGCTTGGCACCAGGTCCCAAGGGTCCGGAGTGCCCGGTACGGTATTTCATCTCAAGGATTTTCCCAATAACTCCGCTGTCGGCGAGTTCCTTTAATTTGTAGGCGGCCGCAGACCATGCGACAGGCCAATTCACAAACAACAGGGAATGCGTTTCTTCCGCCTCTCGAACCATCGCCAGAGCATCGGAGAGGTTCATTGCCATGGGTTTTTCAATGCTCACACCCACACCGGCACGCAGACAATCAATGACCACTTTGCGATGATTCACAACTTCCGTCGTGACGATGGCCAGATCCAGATCTTCTTCTTTGAGCATTTGCCTGTAATCCGTGTAAACCTTTGGATTTCCGAAATTTTCAACTGCATGCTGCAAATTCCACGCACGGGTATACGGCGCAACCCGTATCTCCGGAACGGCTGGAGGCAGGTCGCAGCAAGCCACGATCTGTGTACGCGGATGATCGACAAAGTGTTTGGCAACGTCGTTGATGTGCATATGGCCAAAGCCGATAATTCCGATTTTGTAGAGTTCCTTCTTCATATTCCTCATCCTTTCTTTGCTGTTTTTATTCCATACTCTGGAGTTCCTGAATGAGAACGGGGCGCTTTTTCTCAGCGGACAGGTAGAACGCCTCTATGATCGCGCAAATATTCAACGCTTCTTCCCGCTTGACCAGATATTCTTCCTCGCCGCGGATGCAGCGCTCAATGTGCTCAATCATGTACCAGTGACCGGAGAAGGGCACATTCTGGTATTGGCTCATCGCGTATGTGTGCGGTTTTACATCTACTTGATAGCCATCCAGGTTCGTCCAGATTTGCAGGGGAGACGCGCGCATTCCGCCTTTGTCACCCGCAAAGTCCATGTGTCCACCATTGGGAAGGTTTACAGCCCAGGAGAACTTGAAGTTCAATATCATGTTGTTCTCGAAGATCATCGAACCGGCGGAGAAATCTTCTACGTCAAATTCATGGTAGTCGTACGGACGCGGAGTAAAGGTTCCGGCCGGCGCGCCGCTGTCAGCAAGAGAAGTCTCCACGTTCTCTCCGAGATTTGCAATTTTGCAGAAGGCGCCGCCCGATACGGAGTGCATCTTGGGAGAGCCAAGAATATACAGCGCGCTGTCCAAAAAGTGCACGCCCAGATCGCAGAAAGGCCCGCCGAAGTTGTGCTTCTTCATGTGGAACATGCCCCAGGTCGGAACTCCGCGCCTGCGAATGATTTCGATGTCGGAGAAGTACACTTCTCCCAGCCGTCCGCTGTCGAAGATCTTCTTGGCTGCCTGAATATCGGAAGAGAAGCGCATGGACTGACAGGGGAAAAACAGCTTTCCCGCTCGATCCGCCTCGGCATAGATTTCCTGTGCATCTTGGAGACGCAGGGCAATGGGCTTTTCGCAGAGCACATGCGCGCCCGCGCGCAGCGCCTGGATGGACCAATGCTTGTGGTAGTTGTTTGGCGTGCAGACGGAAACCCAGTCCGGATGCACTTCATCCAGCATTTGCTGCGGGTCGTCATACCATTTGGCAATGCCGTAGCGTGCTGCAGTTTCTTGGGCTGCTTGCAGCCGCGTATCGGCAACAGCGACAATTTCTACGCGGTCGGAGAGGTTTCGGTAGGCAGGAATGTGGGCGGCGTTGGCGATCATTCCGTTGCCGATAACAGCTACTCGAAGTTTGGGATACGTCATGCCTGTTCACTCCTTTGTGAGGTTAATGTAAATACAGTATGAAGCACAGGAAAACATATGACAATTCTTTCTTCTGTTTTCAATATGCGCTTTTCTTTCTTCTGCGAAATCCACAGGATTGCCTGCGGATTTTTGTGAAAAAGTCATGGCGCTGGAAAGAAATCCACACAATTACACCAGAGAAACGAATTGCAAGTGAGTGTCTAATGTGCGATGCTTTTGTTAAGTCCAGTGGAGCGTTCCAGACCGTTTTGTTAAGAAGTGATTTGCAGAAAAAAGAAAAGAGGAGGCCGAATGATTATGCTGTCTGCATCCAAGCGAATCCCATCTGTAGCACCTCATCGAAGACCCATCCCCCTGCACCGCCGCATACTCCGCAATTGGGAGACATATGTCCTCCTCCTTCCCGGGCTGGTATGGTACTTTATCTTTTGCTATATGCCAATGGGCGGACTTACGCTTGCCTTTAAGTCCTATAAGGCAAACCTTGGCATCTTGGGAAGCCCATGGGTTGGTCTGAGCAACTATGAATACGTCTTCAACGATCCCGCGTTCTTCCAGGCGCTTATCAATACACTGATCATCAGTGCGGTGCGCATTTTGGTGGAATTCCCCGTCCCAATTATTCTTGCTCTGCTTTTGGGAGAGATACGCCGCAAAGGATATCAAAAAGCATTACAGACGATATACACATTCCCCAATTTCCTTTCGTGGGTAGTTGTTGCCGGCGTAATGATCAATGTCTTTGAATCCTCGGGCTTGGTGAATGGCTTGATCGTTTCCCTGGGCGGCGAAGAGGTCAATTTCCTAAGCAGCTCCACCTCGATGTTTGTGCTTCTCTTCGTCACCAATATCTGGAAGAGTGCCGGGTGGTCTTCTATCATCTATCTAGCCGCCATCGCCGGGATCGATTCCGAGCAGTATGAAGCAGCAACGATTGACGGAGCTTCCCGATTCCAACAGATGATCTATATCACGCTGCCCAGTCTCCTGCCGACCATCTCTGTGATGCTGATCCTGCAGATAGGCAACATGATGAATGCCGGATTTGACCAGATCTTTAATCTGAGCAACCCTGCGGTGGAAGAGAGCTTGGATGTATTGGACACCTATATTTACCGAATCACATTTCAAGCTAGCGCAGACTTTTCCTTCTCGACTGCCATCTCTCTTATGAAATCATTGGTGAATTTCCTTCTGGTGATCCTGGCGAACTTCAGCTCAAAGCGCCTGACGGATAACGGCCTGTTTGAGTGAGAGGTTTCTGAAACTTTTTGAAAAGGAGGTACTTGGCATGAAAAATGCGACGCAAAACGTATCTACGCGAAAGAAGAAAAGAGAGATTGACCTATTTACAGTCATTATATATATCATCGTGACATTGGGCGCGCTGCTCATACTGATCCCGTTTTACAATGTCGTGATCGTTTCCATCTCTCCTATGGTGGAATACACGCGCACTCCCTTTTTGCTCTTCCCCCAGGAGCCTACGTTGCAAAGCTATATCGATCTCCTCGGCGGCGGTTCAATTGGAATTGGTTACCGCACGACGCTCTCCCTCGTGGCTTTGGCGCTGCCCATAAATCTTTTCCTGATCACGCTGACCGCCTATGCTCTGAGTAAGGACACTTTCCCCGGAAAGAAGCTTTTTATCCTCTATGTTTTGATTACCATGCTCTTCAATGGCGGAATCGTGCCGCTCTATTTGGTTATCAAAGAGCTCAACCTGATGAACACGCTGTGGTCGGTAGTGCTCGCGTCGGGGTGCAATACCTTTTATCTCATCATCACACGCAACTACTTTCTTTCCATCCCGGCTGCGCTCAGGGAGAGCGCGCGAATTGACGGAGCGTCGGAATTTACCATCTTTTTGCGCATTATCTTGCCGCTTTCCCTGCCGATTCTGGCCACGATCGCGTTGTTCTGTCTGGTCGACCGCTGGAACGAATGGTATAATCCCATGCTGTTCTTGCGGAAAAACGATATGAAGCCGCTTCAAATCGTGCTCAGGAACATCGTCATGCAGGCGCAGATTGCAACGTCCGGCGGGCAGAGCGGGAGCGGCGCGGCAGACCTTGCACAGGCGCTCAAGCCCGTTAAAGGCATGAAGATGGCCGCGATTATACTGACAATGCTGCCGGTGATGTGTGTCTATCCCTTCCTGCAGAAGTATTTTGTCAAAGGCATGTTGATCGGTGCGATCAAAGCGTAAGCGTATTCTTTCGGGTCGAGCCCGAAATAAAAAAGGAGGAACCAATATGCGTAAACGAATCCTAGCAGCGGCTTTGGCGATGCTACTGCTCCTCGCCACAGTTGGGTGCACCCCCTCGCAGACATCCTCGCAGCCCAGTGATTCTGGCGGCGAGTCCCCGAGTGATCCCGCGCAGTCTGCGGGAACAGAACCGGCTGACAGCGCCGCTTTGAACCCTGGCATCGACCCGACGACCGACGGCGGACTGTACGCAAATGTCGATTACAGCCAGCAGGAACAGTTCAGCTATACCTATGCCGGCGTTGGCATGTCCACAGAAGTGCAGGACTTCAGCCAGTGCGACGACATCATGTGCACAATCGAAAACAAGTTTAATTTCCGCTTTGAAGAAGCGACGAACCTGACGTGGGACAACTGGGATGAGACCATGCGCATCTGGATCAATTCCGGCGATATGCCCGATGTCATGTTCTACAACATCAACTATGCAGACCTGAGCAACTATGTGGACCAGGGACTCATTCGTGAGATCCCGATGGAGAACTTCGCAGAGAACTACCCCATGCTCAACAATGTTCTGGAGCGCACGGAGATCTCCAACCAGTTTGTTGAGCGTTTCGGTGGGCTCTACATCCTCCCGCGAGTCGTGTATCGCGATCCGCCCACCGATCCGCTCGTCGGACACCAGATGCTGGTCCTGCGCAAGGATTGGCTGCAGGCGCTTGGCTTTGAGATCAAAGACCGCTATACGCCGTCGGAACTGATTGACTTCTGCTCTCAGGTGGCAGCCGCTACGGACCTCCCCGGAGCAATCCCCGGCCAGACGTTTGGCATCGATTCGACACACCTGAACTACCTGTGCCAGATTTTCGTACAGCCCTACAATCCCTATTACGACACCTTCTACTTCGATGAGGAAAAGGGCCAGTACGTCTGGGGCGCGGAGGATCCCTCAACTCTGGAAGGCCTGCGCGTGATGCAGGAGGCTTGGAATAAGGGCGTTCTGCATAAGGAGTTCTATATTTCCACCAACCGCAATCCTTCTTCCAACCTGGCTTCTGGACTGGCCGCTGCTGTGTTTGACTGCGGAACGGGCATGTGCACGTTCGGCACCTATAACCAGTTTGTCAGTGTGGAGGGCAACGATGGCGCCAACCTCCACTACGCCGCAAGTGTTGCGGACGATGGAATCGCCTATAACTCCGAAACCACGAATTACTGGGGCGGCACGATCTTCAGCCCCTCTCTCTCCGACGAAAAGTTGACCCGTTTCCTCCAGATGCTCGATTGGATTTCTTCGGATCCTGGTCAGTACCTGCTTCGCCTTGGCATCTACGGTCAGGATTGGGGGTATGACGACGAAGGGAATATGGAGATCCTCCGCCCGCAGAATGAAAGCGGTTCCTGGCCCTCGATCGGCAGCATCTATCCTTCCCTTGGAAACTTCCTAGAGTGCATGACGGTCTGCACCGATGGCTTCTCTTTGGAAGACCCCGCACTGCCTGTGGAGATCCGCGATGCCGTCAACGCAACGTTTGCCATCAAGGCTGAAGGCAAAATCCGCCCCATTGACTGGGATCTGCAGCTCTTCTCCGGCACGTACTACGACAAGTTTGTTTCTTCCATGGATTATGGCGATGAACTCTCGGCGCTGGTTGTGGCAGATGGCGACATCGAAGCCAATTTCAACGCCTGGGTCGAGGCCAATCGCCCTGTTGTGCAGAATGTCCTGGATGAACTCAATTCGTCCATAACAAAGTAACCCTCTTCAACTTGCTTGTGGGCCCCGGATGATAGCTGTATTGGGCGATTCCTCCCGGGGCCCTGAATTTTAAAGACATATGAAAACACTGCGTTTGCTTTGCCTGTGCTTCTTTTGTATATTCGTGTTATGCCTTCAGGGCTGTGCACCTGAGAAATTACAAATCGCGTATTATTACGAGTCGTATTGCGCATCTTGCCATGAGGACCGCGAGTTCTATGAGCTTTTTGAGCAATATGCCCCTGCGCTAAATCACACCCCTTATGTGCTTACCGTGGAAAACACCGCGCAGACGGGCCGAGAGGATTTCCTTGAACGCTGCGATCGCTTGGGCGTGTCGGAAGCGGAACGCGTCTTGCCCGCGCTCTTTATAGGCGATACGTATATTTCTGGAAAAGATGCCATTGCACAAAGCCTCGTTTTTTCTCTGCCATCGCAGGAGTCCGATCTTCAAGCGGATCAGCTGCCGCCCGATCCGGATCCTGACGCTGAAGTTGCACTGTATTTCTACACTTCGCCCTGCATAGATTGCAGCCGAACCAGCGCATGGCTCAATCAGTTCAAGAGCGATAATCCAGCACTCCAGTGTGAGTCATACAGCATACTGGAGCCCAATGGCCTTGCCCTGCTGGAAGCCTGTTTTTCTCAGTGGGAAGTGCCAGCGGAGGCAAGACAGGTCCCCATTTTGTTCTATGCCGGAGGATACCTGTCCGGCGTAGAGGCTATCGAAGAGAATCTGCCGCAATTGCTTTCTACGGGGGCGCTGCAGGGCTTTCACTATCCGGAGCTGCACAATGAAGCGGATACAGCGCCTCTGAGTCTGCTTTCCGCTTTGGGCGCAGGCCTGCTTGCGGGACTTAACCCATGCTCGTTGTCGCTGTTCTTCTTTCTGATCGCCGGTCTGCAGATGCAGCGTCCTTTTCGCTTCTATCTGGCCTATATTTTGGGCCGCGGCCTGATGTATACGGCGATCTGCACCGCCTTCCTCTGTTTCGCGGGCATCGTCCAGACGATCCAAATCAGTGGATGGATGAAAGGGCTGCAGATTATGCTGCTCTTGCTCAGTCTTGCGTTGGCGCTGCTTAACTTCGGTGATTTCTTTCAGGCACGCGCGGAACGCTATGGGCGCATACATTTGCAACTCCCGGCAAAGCTCCGCAGCATTAACCAGCGCTTCCTTTCCCGCGTGCAGGGAGTTCAGGGAAAGTGGCTGCTGCCCTTGCTCGTTGGCGCTGGCGTGCTCATGGCAGGGGGCGAGTTCTTCTGCACAGGACAGGTCACTTTGGCGGGCTTGATCGTGATGGCAGAAGCGCAGATAGCGTCTTTCGCCGTATTGCTGGTGTATATCGTTGGGCTTTCGCTTCCGATGTGCGCCCTGGCCTTCCTTGCCGTTTGCGGTAAGCAGGTATTTGAACTGACGGAAACTGCAAGAAAAATGATGCCGGTCATAAAGTTTGCCAATGGTGTTTTCTTTGTCGTCATCGCTGTGTATTGGGGCGTACAGCTCGTTTTGTAACTTCGAGAAAGGAGAAGGCGTAGTATGTTGAACATTCAGGTGTTGGATGCGCAGGGAGAGCTCCTTGCTGACGCTCCACTGCACTTCTTTGTTCCACCAGAAAACGTGATTTTGGACCTAAGCATGGAGTTCTTTCAAGACCCACAGCCTTGTATGATCCACAGATCTGCGGTCCTTTGCAGAATTTATGTTGAACTGGAGGAAGAGCTGGAAAAAAGGAATGGAAGCCTGCGCCTAGAAGAGATGTCTCCCTCTGTGCGTGCAGCATTCCATTCCCAACCGGCAGCTTTCTGCGTTGTTGTCGGGCAAGCTGGTGCGAAAGCGTCACGATCTCTTTTGAGAAGATTTAATCCACGCTAATCCCTGTGCGATATTGGCAGTATCGAGTCCACAGATCGAGCTGTTGAGCAGTTAGAACCATGTCGTCTGTTCGCATACCTGTGTGCAGCCCGATCTCCATGTAGCTGTGCGTTGCGCTGCGCTGAAACCATACGGGCAGCCAGCCAACGTTTGGATCTCGCCGCTGGATAAAGGAACTCCAAAAGCTGGACATGATTTGGAAAATGTGATCGTTGGTCTCGTCCCACGGATAATTGTATCCTTTCAACAGCCGTATAGAGCCAAAGATATACGGGAGCTCCGATACATGCACGGCGCCCACAAGTCCGATTCCCGGCCACAGGTAAGGCTGCGTAAAGAAGTATTGCCAGGTCTTTGCATGACCCATCTTTGCGCGCACTAGAGCAATGTAGCGCAGACGCGCAAACCAGAAATCCCGCTCCATGCGGCTTTGCATCTTCAGGGCCTGCGGCATCGTGGAAAAAGGATAGAGTTTCAGCACCTCTTCCGCGAAAACGGAGAACCGCGCCTTGATGTCGGAACGCAGTTCTGCCGGTGTGCAAGGGCAGATGGAAAGCGAGTCGTCCGCATTGGAGCCCAGCAGAATGGGAACCGATGCCGTGTGTTCCGTAAACAAAGACAGCGAAAAGGGCGTCGTAAAATACACCGGATCCTGCACCGGCACACACGGATGGCCGATGATGCGCGTGTAGAGGTTTTCTCCGTTTGGGTAAAACGCATCCGGCGGAAGCGAACGCAGGGTTTCCATATCGCGCGCGCCCAGAGCTTCTGCAAAGCGCTGTCCTTCTGCCAAAGCGTCCTCATAGTCGCGATGGAAAATGGAGAAGTCCACTAAAGGATCGCCGCTTTGCAGGATCAGGCCTGCGTAAAGCCCGTCGATCAGTCCCGACGCAGCCAGCCGGCATAGGCTCATTGCGCCTGTGGATTGTCCAACCAATACTACCTGTTCAGGGTCTCCATGAAATGCGGCAATATTTTTCTGGATCCAGCGCAGGGCAAAAGCGATATCCAGAAGGCCGTAGTTCCCGCAGGTACAAGTTTCGCTTTCTGCGGCCAGACCCGGGTGACAGAGGTACCCCATTATGCCTACGCGCATATTGAGCGCAACGCAGACGATTCCCCTGGCGGCGATGAGTTCGCTGTCGTACATGGCGTCTGAGGCGTAACCGCCTTGGAAACTTCCGCCGAAGCACCAGACCATGACCGGATATTTTTCTACAGTGTTTTCTTGCGCAGGCGTCCAAACATCCAGCGTCAAACATTCCTCGCTGCGGTACATCTCTGCAAAGTGGCCACCGTCAGCAAATTGCCCCTGCTGCTGCAGCGGCACAATAGGTTCTCGAATGCAAGGACGCACGCCTTGCCAGGACGCGGGCGCTTGCGGCGGCCGCCAGCGCAGAGCGCCCGTTGGCGGGGCAGCGTAAGGAACGCCGCGGAATACGCTGATCTCCGGATTGCGCCCGGCAACGCCGCGGAGCTTTCCCTGCTGCACGTTTACGATTCGACTCTCAATCCGTTTCAAGAAAATCCCTCACTGTTGTGTATTGTGCAAAAGGGGGAATGGAGCGTTCCTGTTTTGCGCGCCATTCCCCCTTGGTCTGTGTGGCTTTACTTCGACAGCTTTTCGATCAACGTCGCAACTTCGGGGCTCGGTTCTCCCTGCGGCTTGGCTTTGTAAATCAGCGGGACGAGCACGCGCTTCGCCTGTGCCAACTGGAAGGCGACATTGTTGTATTCGTTGACAGACTTGTGACTTTCAATGCCCCAGCAACCCGTGTATCCGGCTTTGGCAAGCGCGGGGAACTGGTTTTCTGCGTTTAAGCATGCCTCATAATGCATGTGCATATGCATGGCACGCGCCGCAAATTCTACGTCGTATTCGCAGCTCTTCTCGAACGTAATATCGGGTGTCTTGTGCCAGTTCCCCAGATGCAACAACAGCGAGAAGTTGGGTGCTTTGACAGCCTCGAAGAGCTTGCGCATGACCGCAACGTTCGTCGAAGCGCCCCAGTGGTTCTCCGGCCCGAGTTTTGCGCCGAACTGCGCTGCTCGCTGGCAGTATGCGTCATATATCTTCGCGCAGTGTTCGATTTGTTCGTCCGTTGCATCGCTTCCGGCCAGGCCCAGATCAATGCGAACGGTTTCCGCGCCGAGGATCTCTGCGGCGCGCAGGCAGTCTTCGGCCCGACGACTGCAAAGTTCGCGTTCCTTTTCGTCGTCGTTCCAGACATGAGCGCCGTCGCAGCAAAGGTTGACGAGCGCAAGTTCGTGCTCATCCATCTGCTGCTTGACCAGGCGAAGATAGTCTTCGTCATAACGCTCCAGCATGCCGTTCCAGATATCGGCGGTGTTCAAGTGATAGCGATAGCGAACGGTCTCAAAGTAGTGGAAAATGTTTATCGCTCCGACGGCATAGAGCCCATGGAAGGAATAAGACGCGACGGAAAACCTGTTTTTCATTCTCTTTTCTCCTTTTGTATAATTTGTCTTTTGACCGTCAATCCTGAAAAGGGTACTTGCGGTAGACGAGCTCGCCAAAGGGTGTTTCCTGTTCCGTAATGGCGTTGGAAACGCTCAGAGCCTGAACTTCTTCCGCACTGACTTCGCGCTTCAGCTGATTGCTCAGGAAAATGCCTTCCGAGATCAGCATCGTCTGCAGCGCGATGGCAGGCGTATCAATTTGCGGGCACTCGCCCCGCAGTACGCCAATCCAGTGCGCCTGCGAATTCTTGTACAGCAGCCGGCTCGGCGGATTCAGCTGTGTCTGGCGGTAATCTTCGCTGGCCACGTCCAGTGTTGTTTCCGCCATGTAGCCGGCAATCTCGGAGTAGTATTTGAGCTGCCCGCTCTGCGCAAACTGCAGACCGCCCTGCGCGCCATGGATCGAGGAGGCCGGGAAGGGGGCGCCATGAATGGACCAAGATTCAAGAATGTCCATCGTCAGCCCATTCTCGAATTTTACAAGGCCAAGGCCCAGTTCCTCGACGTTGAAGCCGCTGATGCGGCGCCGTTCTTCGTCCATTGGCATTTCCTGATAGATGCTCCCGCTGATGCGCTCCACCTTTGGCAGGTCGAGCAGATACAGCAGCTGCGAGATGTGATACACACCCATGTCGTATAGAGCGCCATGCCCCGCCCAATACTGCGAGTTAAACTCCTTTTCCGCGTATCCATCCACGAAAGGACGACCACGGCGGCGATATCCATAGCTCCGCGCATGGTAGATGTGTCCCAGGTATCCTTCGTCTATGAGCTTTTTTGCGGCAATCACTTCGCCGCCATAAATCATGGCAAGCTGAATGTGGAACTTTACGCCATACCGTTTGGCAGCTTTATACATCGCCAGTGCGTCTGCGTAGGAACCCGCCATAGGCTTTTCGCAGTAGCAGTTTTTTCCGGAAGCCATTACATCGATGGAAATCGGGGCGTGAAGATTGTTGTGCAGGCAGACGTCTACGGCGTCCAAGTCGTCCCGCTTGAGCAATTCCCGATAGTCTGCGTATTGGAACTCGATTCCATAACGCTTGCAGAAGCAATCCAGCTTCTGGGGGATCAGATCGCAGGCGGCGACAACTCGGACGCCTTCGATGTCTTGATACATCTGCATGTGTTGGTGCGCGATGATACCGGTGCCTATGATGCCGATTCGGATTTCTCTCATGTGCTCTACGCTCCCTTCTATGGATTAGTTACATTATCTACTTTTTATACGGCGTATTCAATGCGGTTGCATGTGTAGAAAATGCGATATTCTTACATTGCATTTTAAAACTTTTGTTGGTTTGCTATAATGCACATGAAAGAATTTCATTTGGAAAGGAGGGAAATCATGGCGGACTATAGCGGCTTGTTGCCTTTGAAGCTGATTCGCGCACTTAATGCGGCAAATCCGATGAAAACAATGCCGTTGGACATTCTTCCAGAGGATTTTGCCGACCGCACGCTGATTGATATATATCAGCAAGATCCTGCACTGGGAACATCTCTGTTTGACAGACAGCCCATGCAAGGAAGAAACGATGTATATATCTATTGCTATGATGTGCATTCGAATTTCGGCCAGCACCGCCATGATTTCTTTGAGATACTGTATGTGTGCAAGGGGCGTGTGATCAATCAGGTCGATGGAGAGAATCTCTATATGGGGCAGGGAGATCTTTGCCTACACAATACAAATGCGCAGCATAAACTGGAGTGCATAGACAAAAACGCCGTCTTGATCAATATCGATTTGCTTCCATCTGTATTTGAAGGAATGCTGCGAGGGTTCTGCATGGAAGACAATCAAATAGCGAACTTTCTAAAGAATGGAACCGACATCGTTAGAAATTATATGTTTTTTGCTGCGCGGGCGGATGCTTTGATCCAGAACCGAATTCGAGAAATTGTCCATGAATACACAAGGGAGGATTTGTGCTCCGATATTGCACTGGAGGCATACTTGGTCCTGCTTTTCATCACCCTGGAACGTTTGGGAGAATTTAGCTTCTACGGAGTGGATGAATCGACGCAGCAGATACTGGACTATATCCGTGAAAATTGCACATATGCTACGCTCAATGAAATGGCGGAACACTTCCACTATACGCCGAATTACTTAACGCGTTTGATCAAGATGCGAACGGGAAGAAACTGCAAAGACATTATGAAGGAAGCGAAGCTGCAAAAGGCGATAGAGCTATTGTCAAACAGCAAAATGCCAGTAGGGGAAATTGCTGAAAGAGTCGGCTACCACTCGATCAGTCACTTTTTCAAGATATTCAAAGATGAATACGGAATCACGCCGAGACAATATAGACTTTTGCTTGAGTCATGAGGAAGCTCGCGAAAGATTCAACAAAAATAAAAAGCAGAACGGAGGGAAGACCCGCCGAACTGCTAAATGGAATCAAACGCGTGGACTTGGACAGGAATGTACTGCGAGAAAGGATTTGCGCCGCCGTATTGAAAATACAGCTAGAAAATTCACTGTTTTCCAGCCTGCCTGCATTCCGTGTGGGTTGCAGGCGTCCATTTTGTGATGTCTTCAATTCGGTGCGCACAGTATGTCGTGTAGACGCACAGCATTGCCGGGAAAGCAGACCATATCAGGGTTCCCGGTCGTCGTAGACCTGCAGCGTGCCGTAGCCGCCCTCGTACATCAGGTTGACGCGCAGGAGGCCGTCCGTGCCCTCCTTGGAGGCGGCGAAGAACATATCGCTCTCCTCGTCGATCACCGTAAAGCCCGCGTCCTTGAGCGACTGGATGTAGTCGTCGATGGTGCTGCTGTCGTATTCCTCAAACACCGCGAAGATCGATTCGTCGCCCGTTATGACGACGACCTCCAGGATCAGCGGGAAGTCCGGGATCAGCGCGCCGATGCCCTCGTCCTGCGGCAGGAATTCGTACTCCAGGTACGTCACCTCCGGCGTCGGCTCCGGGGTGGGGGTGGGCGTGGGCACGGGCGTGGCCGTGGCGATCAGCGGGCCGTCGGTGCAGGCGGTCAGCATAGACAGCGCGCACAGCGCAAGAAGCAGGGCGAGTATGCGTTTCATCTGAATGGTCTCCTTTTTGCTTGCGTAAGTTGCGCGCGGTGCGGAAAGGACTTCACGGATCGTCCACATTTCGCTTTGCCGCGCGGTTTTTCCATAGGGGTATTATAGCGAAGCGGCGGGCCTTGCGCAAGCCCCATTTCCGCTGTTCCGGCGGCCGGGGTTTGCCATCCCGGCCGTTTTTTGTTATACTTATCTGGTTAAAGACTGCCTGCGCGCTGCGCGGGCGGAAAGGGGAGAGCGCATGCTGTTTCTGCTTGGCGACCTGAGGTCCTGGCTGCTCGGGCTGGTCTACATGCTGCCGGCGCTGATACTGGGCTTTACGCTGCACGAGTTCTGCCACGCCGCGGCCGCCGTGCGCCTGGGCGACCCCACGCCCCGCTGGGAAGGGCGCCTGACGCTCAACCCCGCCGCCCACATCGACTGGGTGGGCCTGCTGCTCTTTGTGCTGCTGGGCTGGGGCTACGCCCGCCCGGTGCGCATACAGCCCGGAAACTTGCGCGG
This sequence comes from uncultured Clostridia bacterium, assembly GCA_944381265.1. GTDB lineage: Bacteria > Bacillota > Clostridia > Christensenellales > UBA1750 > Spyradocola. The sequence goes on along the minus strand of CALWKN010000134.1, from coordinate 20,757 downwards.
CCGCAAGTGGGGCGAGGCGGCGGTGGCCCTGGCCGGCCCGCTGTCCAACTTCCTGCTGGCGGCGCTGAGCTACGCGCTGTGGACGTACGTTCCCTCCGGCTGGTGGAGCGGATTTTTCCAGTACGGCGCTACGGTCAATCTCACGCTTTGCTTCCTGAACCTGCTGCCCGTGCCGCCGCTGGACGGCTTTGCCGTGCTGCGCGCCTTTCTGCCCCTGCGCTCGTACCGCGCTGTGAACTTCCTGCAGCGCTACGGCGTGCTGATACTGGTGGCGCTGTCGCTCCTTGGCGTACTTGGGCGCGTGCTGGGCACACTGCAGGGCGCGGCGCTGCGCCTTTTTGCGCAGATTTTCTAATCGGGGAGGGGGTGCGCAGATGGCGTATGTCGTGCAGCTTCGGGACTTTGAAGGGCCGCTGGACCTGCTCCTGCACTTGATCGGTCGGGCGAAGGTGCGCATCGAGGACATATTCGTCTCCGAGATCACCGAACAGTACCTCGCCTCCATACAGGACCTGAGCGGGCTGGACATGGACGCGGCCAGCGAGTTTTTGCAGATGGCGGCCACGCTCATGGAGATCAAGTCCCGCGCCCTCCTGCCCAAGCCGCCTAAGGACGACGAGGAGGAAGACCCCAAGGCCGAGCTCCTGCGCCGCCTGGAGGAGTACCGCCAGATCAAGGAGGCGGGCAAGGCCCTGCGCCTCTACGAGGGCGAGGCCGCGGCAATGGTTTCCCGCCTGCCCATGGAGCTGATCGAAGACGCGCGCGTGGAGCTTGCGCGCGTGTCCTTAAGCGCGCTGCAGGAGGCGCTTCTGCGCGTGCTTTTGCGGGCGGAGCGCAGCGAGGCCGCCCCGCCGCCGCCCCGCCAGATCCCCCGGGACGACTTCACCATCGGCGAGTGCATGCTGCGCGTGCTGCACCGCGTGCTGGTCTACGGCCGGGTGGAGTTCTCCGAGCTCTTCCCCGCCGACGCCACGCGCGACGAGATCGTCACCACGTTCCTGGCGCTGCTGGAACTGCTCAAGGCCAACCGCGTGACGCTCCGCCAGGAGGACATTTACGCGCCCATCGTCATCGAAAAGGGAGAGGAGGAGGAGATGTGACGCTGGAGGAACAGATCTCCGCTGCCGAGGCCGTGCTCTTTGCCTCCGGCGAGCCCGTGTCCATACGCGCGCTCCTGGAGGCGCTGGAGATCGGGCCGGAGGCGTTTGAGCCCGTGCTGCGCGGCCTGGCCCTGCGCTACGGCGAGGGGCGCGGCGTGCGCCTGATGCGCTACGAGGAGAGCCTGCAGCTCTGCACGCGGCCGCAGTACCTGCCCCTGATCGAAAAGGTGCTTCAGCCCGTGCGCCGCCAGACGCTGACGCAGGCCGCGCTGGAGACACTGGCGGTGGTGGCCTACCGCCAGCCCATCACGCGCCTGGAGATCGAGCAGATCCGCGGCGTGCAGTGCGACCGCGCCATCGCGACCCTCGCGCACAGCGGCCTCATCGAGGAGGTGGGCCGCCGCGACACCGTCGGCCGCCCCATACTCTACGGCACGACGGAAAAGTTTTTGCAGCACTTCGCCCTCTCCTCTTTGGACGAGTTGCCCAAGCTCACCCCCGTGGAGACGGGCGGGGACGATCTGCTGGATTTCGGCGGCGTGTAGGCCGCGCCGCCCGGAAAAAGAAGGATTTTTCCACCCTCAAGCAGAATTTATATAAGTTTCGATTTTTGCAGATCTCCGTGTGGAAAGGAGCGTGGGAAAGCAAATGGCGACCGCAAAGAAAGGCGCGCGGAGCGGGGCTCGGACCGCCGCCTCCAAGGCCAGAGCGAAAAAACAATCCCCCGCCGCGTCCCGGGAAATCACCGGGTTTGCGCTCATCGTCGTTGGCATCTTCGCCTTTGTGGCGGTGGTGATGGGCGGGGCGGGGCTGCTGGGCGAGAGCATCGCCGGCGTGATGTTCGGCCTCTTCGGCCTGGGGGCCTACGTCGTGCCGCTGCTGCTGATCGCGTCCGGCTGGATCACGCTCATCGCCAAGCGCCTGCGCCTGCACCCCGGCAAGCTCGCCCTCACCTGCGTCACCGTGCTCATGCTCTTTGTGGTCAACCATCTGATCGTGGACGGCCGCGTGCAGGAGGCCGTGCTGGAGGCGCGGGAGAGCGTGGGATACTGGGGCTACATCACCGCCTCCTACGCCTACGGCCAGGCCAACCACACCGGCTCCGGCGCGCTGGGCGGGCTGCTCACCTTCCCCCTGCGGGCGCTGCTGGGCAGCGTCGGCTGCTGGATACTCACCGTGGCGCTGATCGTGGGCTGCGTCTTTGCCCTGGGCAAACTCTCCATGCGCTCTACCGCCCAGAAGGTCAGCGAGGCCGCCGTCGATGCGGGCCGCCGCGTGCGCGAGAGCGCCCGCAGCTACAGCCAGGAGCGCGCCCTGCGCCGCGATCTGCGCCGGGCCGAGACGCCGCCGCCCGCCGCGGAGCGGGAGAAGCCGCCCCTGCGCAACGAACACGTCACCGCCCCCGCCCACAGAGACGAGCCGGAGCCGCTGATGACGCCGCTGAGGCGCGAGGAGCCGGAGGAGATGGAGGAGGGCGAGGTCTACGAGGCGCCGCGCAAGACGCTGCCGCGCTTTGAGCTCTTTTCCCGCAAGCAGGCCGAACCGGACGAGATCGAGATCGACCACGTCGCCCCGCAGGCGCGGACGGAGGAAAGCGCCGAGGGAGAAGAGGTCGTGCCGCTGGAGATCGTGCCGGTGATAAAGCCCGTGGCCGTGCCGGAGGCAGAAGGCGCGGCACAGGCGGAAGAGGCCATGGAGAGCGATACGGCGGAGGAGGCGGCAAAGCCTAAGGCGGAAGCGCCCGCGCCGAAGGAAGAAGCCGCCGCGCTGCGCTTTTCGCCCCTGCAGGCGCAGCAGCAGCCGCAAAACCCCTCCGTCGCCGATTTTGACGACGACGCGGAGGACGAGATCATCGAGCCGCCGCGCGAGATGCCGAACCTTGTCCTTGGCAAGCCGCGCGAGATCTCCCCGGCGCGCGAGGTGGAGTACCAGTTCGCCGAGGAGAAGACGCCGGTCATCGACCCGGACGCCCTGCCGCCCTACCGCTTCCCGCCGCTGAACCTGCTCACCCCCGCAAAGGCCCCCGATCCGCTGCACGACCACGAGCAGGAAGAGGAGCAGCAGAAGAAGATCGACCTGCTGGAAGAGACGCTGCTCTCCTTCGGCATCGAAGCCAAGGTGGTCAACGTGGCCCGCGGCCCGGCCATCACCAGGTACGAGCTGCAGCCCGCCCGCGGCGTCAAGGTCTCCAAGATCACCGGCCTTGCCGACGACATCGCCCTGAACATGGCGGCCATGGGCGGCGTGCGCATCGAGGCGCCCATACCCGGAAAGTCCGCCGTGGGCATCGAGATCGCCAACGCCACCATCGCCACCGTCCCCTTGCGAGAGGTGCTCGAGAGCGCGGAGTTCCAGGACCACCCCTCCAAGATCGCCGTGGCCCTGGGCAAGGACATCGCCGGCACGCCGGTGGTGGCGGACCTTGCGCGCATGCCGCATTTGCTCATCGCCGGCGCCACGGGCTCGGGCAAGTCCGTGTGCATCAACTCCATCATCGCCTCCATACTCTACAAGGCCACGCCCGACGAGGTGCGCCTGATCCTCATCGACCCCAAGGTCGTGGAGCTGAGCGTCTACAACGGCATCCCGCATCTGCTCACGCCCGTGGTCTCCGACCCCAAGAAGGCCGCCGGCGCGCTGGGCTGGGCCGTGCAGGAGATGACCGACCGCTACAAGCGCTTTGAGGGCGCGGTGGTGCGCGACCTCAAGGGCTACAACAAGTACGCCGTGAAAAACGGCCTGGAGCCCCTGCCGCAGATCGTGTTGATCATAGACGAATTGGCGGACCTTATGATGGTTGCGCAGGGCGACGTCGAGCAGAAGATCTGCCGCCTGACGCAGCTGGCAAGAGCCGCCGGCATCCACCTGGTCATCGCCACGCAGCGCCCGTCCGTGGACGTCATCACGGGCCTGATCAAGGCCAACGTGCCCTCGCGCATCGCCTTTGCCGTGGCCTCGCAGGTGGACAGCCGCACGATCCTTGGCATCGGCGGGGCGGAAAAGCTGCTCGGCCGCGGCGACATGCTCTTTGACCCCAGCGGCGCCAGCAAGGCCATCCGCGTCCAGGGCGCCTTCATCAGCGACGACGAGGTCACAAACCTTGTGGACTTTGTCAAGGACAGGGCCGCCGCCCGCTACGACGAGAGCGTCACCGAGGCGCTGGAGCGCGCGGACAGCGGCGACAAGAAGCAGAAGGACGAGCAGCAGGAGGAGGAAGGCGCCGATCCCCTGCTGATGGACTGCGTGGAGCTGGCCGTGGACGCCGGGCAGATCTCCGCCTCCATGATCCAGCGCAAGCACCGCGTGGGCTACGCCCGCGCCGGACGCATACTCGACCAAATGGAAAAGCGCGGCTTCATCTCCGGCTTTGAGGGCTCCAAGCCCCGCCAGACCCGGATCACCCGCGAGCAGTTCTACCAACTGGCCGGCGTCGAGCCCGACGCCCCGGCCTATCACGACGACGAGGAGTAGATGGACCTATGAAAATCGGAATGGTCTCCCTGGGCTGCGCCAAGAACCGCGTGGACGCGGAACTGATGCTGGGCGTGCTGGCGCGCGAAGGCTTTGAGCTGGAGTCCGACCCGGAAAAGGCGGACGCCATCATCGTCAACACCTGCGGCTTCATCGAGGCCGCCAAGCAGGAGTCCATCGACACGATATTGGAGATGGCCGAGTACAAGCAGCGGAACTGCAAGGCGCTCATCGTCACCGGCTGCCTTTCCAAGCGCTATGCCAAGGAGCTGCCGCCGGAGATGCCGGAGGTGGACGCGTTCCTTGGCATCGGTGAGACGGAGAGGATCGCGCAGGTCGTGCGCGAGTGCGCGGCGGGCGCGCACATCGTGGACGCGGACGCTCCCTTTTGCTACTTGGAGAACGTGGACCGCGTGCTCACTACCCCCGGCTACACCGCCTATGTCAAGATCGCCGACGGCTGCAACAACCGCTGCGCCTTCTGCGCCATCCCCTACATCCGCGGCAACTACGTCTCCCGCCCGCTGGAGAACATCGAGCGCGAGGTGCGATCTCTTGCGGAAAAGGGCGTGCGCGAGATCGTGCTCGTGGCGCAGGACACCACCTATTACGGCAAGGACCTCTACCATAGGCCCATGCTGGCAGAGCTTCTGCGCCGCGTGGCCGCGGTCGAGGGCGTGCACTGGGTGCGCGCGCTCTACTGCTACCCCGAGCTCATCGACGACGAGCTGCTTTCCGTCATGAAGGAGGAGCCCAAGGTCTGTTCCTATTTGGACATCCCCCTGCAGCACATCAACGACAAGGTGCTGCGCGAGATGAACCGCCGCGGCGACAGCGCCCTGATCCGCTCCCTCTACCGGAAGATCCGGGACATGGGCGGCTTTGCCCTGCGCACCACGCTCATCACCGGCTTCCCCGGCGAGACGGAGGAGGAGTTCCAGGAGCTGCTCCAGTTCGTGCAGGACTGCCCCTTCGACCGCCTCGGCGTGTTCGCCTTCTCCGAGGAGGAGGGCACCCCCGCCGCCGCGCGGCAGGACCAGGTGCCTGTGCGCGTGCGCAAGGCGCGCGAGGGCAAGATCATGCGCGCGCAGAAGAAGATCTCCCGCGCCTTTAACGAGAGCCGCGTCGGCAGCACCGTCGAGGTACTCGTCGAGGGCCGCGAGGAAAACGGCCTCTATTACGGTCGCTCCGCCTGGGAGGCGCCGGAGACCGACGGCAAGATCTACATCAAGCTCGCCGAGAACCTGGAGGAAGGGAGCTTTGTCTCCGTGCGCATCACCGACGCGCAGGACTACGACGTAACGGGGGTGCTGGCATGAAGCTGACGCTGGCCAGCAAGGTGACGCTCCTGCGCATCTGCCTGATCCCGCTCTTCATCTGCAGCTACTGCTTCTTCAACCCCGATGGCGCTGCGCGCGTGGTGCCGACGCTGCTCTTCATCATCGCCGCCGCCACCGACTGGGTGGACGGCCACCTGGCCCGCAGCCGCAACGAGGTCACGAATTTCGGCAAGTTCATCGACCCCATCGCCGACAAGCTCCTGGTCACCTCGGCCTTCGTGCTCCTGGTCGGCGACGGCCGCATGAGCGCGGTCAGCTGCATCATCATACTCTCGCGCGAGTTCATCATCTCCGGCTTCCGCCTCGTCGCCGCCGAGCGCGATGTGGTCATCGCCGCGAGCTATCTGGGCAAGATCAAGACCACCACGCAGATCATCGCCGTCGTCCTGCTCCTGCTCAACAACTTCCCCTTCCGCTTCATCGGCCTGCCCATGGACAAGGTCGCCGAGGTCGTGGCCGTGGTCTTCACCATCTGGTCCGGCGTGGACTACATCGCAAAGAACAAGCAGGTGCTGTTGGAAAAGGAGTGACGCTGCGTGGACACACTGGAATCCCTTGCCCGCGCGCTCGTTGCGCGGCTCTTGGAGAAAAAGCAGACCATCGCCCTGGCGGAGTCCTGCACCGGCGGCATGATCGCCTCCGCGCTGGTCGCCTGCCCCGGCGTCAGCGCCGCCCTGCTGGAGGGCTGCGTCTGCTACTCCAACGCCGCCAAAGTGCGCCGCCTGGGCGTGTTAACGGAAACTTTACAGACGCACGGCGCGGTCAGCGAGCAGTGCGCACTGGAAATGGTGCATGGCATCTGTCATACTACAGGCAGTGATTGCGGCATAGCGGTCACGGGCATTGCCGGGCCGGACGGCGGCACGGCGGACAAGCCCGTGGGCCTGGTGTACATGGCCGCGCAGTTTCGGGAGCGGGCGGTGGTGGAGAGATGCGTGTTCCCCGGGGACCGGGCGCAGGTGCGCCGGGCCGCGGCGGAATGCGCGCTGCGCCTGCTGCTGCGCCTTTTGAACGACAAGGAGGATTGAGGGAGTATGGCCAAGGCAACGAAGAACCCGCAGATCGGGCAGATCACCGACGAGGACGAGAAGAAGAAGGCGCTTGCCAACACGCTCAGCGCCATTGAGAAGCAGTATGGCAAGGGCGCGATCATGAAGCTGGGCGAGCGCACCACGATGAATGTGCAGACCATCCCCACGGGATGTTTGGAGCTGGACATCGCCCTGGGTGTGGGCGGCGTGCCGCGCGGCCGCATCATCGAGATCTACGGCCCGGAGTCCTCGGGCAAGACCACGGTGGCGCTGCACATGGTGGCGGAGGCGCAGAAGCTGGGCGGCACGGCGGCCTTCATCGACGCCGAGCACGCGCTGGACCCGGTCTACGCCAAGGCCCTTGGCGTCAACATCGACGAGCTCTACGTCTCCCAGCCGGACACCGGCGAGCAGGCGCTGGAGATCTGCGAGGCGCTGGTGCGCTCGGGCGCGGTGGACATCATCATCATCGACTCGGTCGCGGCGCTCGTGCCCAAGGCCGAGATCGACGGCGACATGGGCGACAGCCACGTCGGCCTGCAGGCGCGGCTGATGTCCCAGGCCCTGCGCAAGCTGGCGGGCCTGATCGCCAAGACCAACTGCATCTGCCTCTTCATCAACCAGCTGCGCGAGAAGGTGGGCGTGATGTTCGGCAACCCGGAGACCACCACCGGCGGCAAGGCGCTGAAGTTCTACGCCACCATCCGTCTGGACATCCGCCGCTCCGAGCAGCTCAAGGCCGGCAATGAGATCGTCGGCAACCGCACCAAGATCAAGGTCGTAAAGAACAAGGTCGCGCCGCCCTTTAAGACCTGCGAGTTCGACATACTCTACGGCAAGGGCATCTCCCACGAGGGCTCGGTGCTGGACCTGGCGGTGGAGAACGACCTGGTGCAAAAGTCCGGCGCCTGGTTCAACTACGGCGACGTGCGCATCGGCCAGGGCCGCGAGAACGCGCGGCAGTACCTGATCGACCACAAGGACGTCTGTGACGAATTGGAGGCGCTGATCCGCGAAAAGCTCCTTGCGCCCCGGACAGACGACGGCGAGCCCGCCGAGATCGAGGTCATCCGGGACGAGCGCGAGAGCGAGATGCCGGAGATGGACGAAGAGGACTTTGACGACGAGCCGTAAAGCTCTGACCTTAGGAGGAAGCGAAGATGCGCAAGGTGCTTCTCGTGGTGGATTTTCAAAAGGACTTTGTGGACGGCGCGCTGGGCTTTCCCGGCGCCGAGGCGCTGGAAGGCCCCATCTGCCGCCGCATCGAGCGCGCCCGCGAGGAGGGCTGGGAAGTCTATTTCACGTTTGACACCCACCACAAAGACTACCTGGAGACGCAGGAGGGCCGCCGCCTGCCCACGCCCCACTGCATCGCCGGCACGCCCGGCTGGGCGCTCTACGGCCGCGTGGCGCAGATGCAGCGGCCGGAGGACCTCTGCTTCTGCAAGGGCGCGCTCGGCAGCCGCGAGCTCCTGCTGTACCTGATCGACCACCCGGTGCAGGAGATCGAGCTGTGCGGCCTGGTCTCCAACATGTGCGTGCTCTCCAACGCCGTGCTCTGCAAGGCGGCGCTGCCCGAGTGCCGCGTCGCCGTCAACGGGGCGCTGACCCGCTCCTTTGACCCAGCGCTGCACGATAAGGCCATGGACGTGCTGCGCGGCGCGCAGATCGACGTGCTGGAGGGCTGAGAGATGCGCATCGAGCCCCTGACGCGGCAAAACGCGCCCGCCTGCGCCGCCGTGCTGCGCCAGTCCTTTGCCGTGATCGGCCGTCTGCTGCCCGAGTACCGCGACGGTCGCTGGTCCGCGCGGGAGGAGCTCTTCCCCGAAGTCAGGGAGAAGACCTACCCCGACGACGTGGACCTGGAGCGCTTCCTGCGGGAAGCGGACTGCGCCGGTTTTGCCGCTCGGGAGGGCGGGCGGGTTGCGGGCGTCCTCCTGCTGGAGGCCTACTGGAACCGCTATGCCTTCGTCCACGAGCTGGCGGTGGACCGGGAGCGGCGCGGCCAGGGCGTCGGCACGCGCCTGATGGACTGCGCCAGGGCCTGGGCGCGGGAACGCGGCCTGCACGGCCTGATGCTGGAGACACAGGACGACAACCTGCTCGCCTGCCGCTTCTACCGCAAGTGCGGCCTTCGCATCGGCGGGATCGACGAAAAGCTCTACGCCGGCTTTGGCAGCCGGGAAAAGGCCGTCTTCTGGTACCTGGAGCTGGAAGCGGAAGGGGAGGGAGAGGCGTGCGATTTGCGGAAGTGAGACTCGGGGATGAAGCGGAGATCGAAGCGCTTTCCCGCCTGGCCACCGCCATCGTGCGGGAGCACTTCGACCCGCTGATCGGCAAGGCCCAGAACGACTACATGCTAAAGAAGTTCCAGTCCGTGCCCGCCATCTGCGGGCAGCTCAGGAGCGGCTATCGCTACTTTTTCGCCTGCGCGGACGGCGGGGAGCGCATCGGCTTTCTCGCCTTCTACCCCAAAGGGGAGGCGCTGTACCTGAGCAAGTTCTACTTGCGCAAGGACTGGCGCGGCAAGGGCCTGGCCTGGCAGATGCTGCGCTTCGTGCTCCGGCAGGCCCGCGCGCTGGGCCTGCGCGCGGTGGAGCTCAACGTCAACCGCGGCAACAGCGCGGTGCAGGCCTATGAGCACATGGGCTTTGTCCGCCTGCGCGAGGAGAAGAACGACATCGGCTCCGGCTTCTGCATGGACGACTACGTCTACCGCTATGCGCTGTAAAGCCGGCGCCGGGGGATCGCAAAACGAAGGGGCGCAAGGGAAGAGAACTTCCCTTGCGCCCCCGTTTTGTCCCGTGGGGAGAGATCAGTTGAGCACGACCAGCGTGCGCGGCGGGATCGTCAGGCGGTAGAGGCTGCCCTCGCGCGCAAGATCGACCTTGCGCCCCTCGGAGAGCACCAGAGCGATCTTCCGCGCCTTGGGATCGCGCCCAAAGAGGTCCAATTCTACCTCAACCGGCTCATCCAGGAAGTTCTGGATCACTTCCATGTCCTGGTCGTAGAGGTTGAGCGCCACGCGCGTCGGCGCGCGGAAGCGCAGGCCCAGCGGCGCGGTCAGCGCGTCGCGCAGGGCATCCAGCGCGCCCTTCTCCATGTCCATCAGCGTCCAGTTGTCCGCGCCCGGGTCGATCACCGGCGCGCCCGCGGCGGCGAGCCCCGTCTTGCGCAGGAAGGCAGCGGAATAGGCCGTCGGCACGCCGCGCTCCTGCAGGTCCAGCGCGTAGTCGCGTATGCCCGCAAAGCCCAGCGCCTGCGCGCCGAGTATGGCGCTCGGGGCGTTTTCATCCAGCGATACTTCCGGGCAGACGGGAATGCCCAGCATGCCGTAGAAGCTGCTTAAGTACCGCTCTTCCTCGGCGTCCACGTCCGGCTTCTTGGGCACGGAAACGCCCACGATCCGCTTATTTTCGGTAAGGTAGGCCAACTTCAGCAGCCCGGGACGCTCTTTGCGCAGGGCCTCGGTGTCCTCCATGCCCGGCTGTTCCTCGGACAGCGCGCGGTAGCAGAAGAGCATGCTCTCCTTCGCGCCGCCCAGTATCGTCTGGCGCGCCTGCTCCAGGTACGTCGGCGGCGTGGTGGTGTAGGGGTCGTACCAGCCGCCCATGCACTTGCCGCCGCCGAGCTTTACGTCCCAGGCCATCATGTAGAAGCCCTGCGTCTGCGGATAGCGGCCCCAGCGCTCGGAGTCCGGCTCGCGCGTCTCGGTGCCGGCCCAGATCAAGTCGAAGTCGCGCGTCTGGCGGATGGTCTCGTAGCCGTTCTTGTGGAAGTTCTCGTACCAAAGCGGGTACTTGATGATCACCTTGCAGCGCGGGTTCACCTCGTGCGCCGGGCGCAGTATGCAGCGCACGCTCATCTCGTGCATGAGGTCGCTGTGGAAGTCGGCAAAGCTGCGCTCGCCGCGCGCCTTGTCGCAGTCCTCGCAGGTGCAGTCCGTGAACAGGAAGTCGTCGATCATCACCGTGTCAAACACCGCGGCCGTGCGGCGGAAGATCTGCGCCATCAGCTCCTGCGTGGCCGGATAGGAGTAGCAGCCGCCGTCCTTCCAGTTGTTGGAGACCTTGGGCAGGCCCGTGGGCGTCACGCAGCCGTGCACCAGGAAGCCCTCGGCCAGGAACCGGTCGCGCACCGCCTCCAGCAGCTCCTGCTCGATGAACAGGCCGCCGCGGAAGGACTCGACGTAGACTTTGTTCAGCCCGGAAGCCTTGCACCAGGCGATGGCCTTGGAAATTCCTTCCTCATTGCGCAGGTCGCGGTCCACGGACTGCGCGGTAAACAGCGTGGAAAACAGATGCATCGATCAAGCCCTCCTTTTATTTGCGCACCGCCGCGCGCAGCAGCGCCGCGCTCACCGGTTCCTTCGTCTCCTCGTCGATTAGGCCGAAGTTCATGCCGCGATAGCTCCACAGCGCCCGGCCGATGCCGTGCTGCGTGCAGAAGGCCGCCACATCCTGCGTCCAGGCGGCGCGGCTCTCGCTGTCCGCGTTGTCGATGGCGCCGTACTCGCCGCAGTACAGCGGCAGGTCGTGCTCGGCAATGAAGTCCGCCGCCGGCTGCAGGAAGCGGTAGACGAAGTCGCGGTCCATGTAGGTCAGCCCCTCGTACAGGTCCAGCCGCCGATGCAGCTGCGTCGGGAACTCCAGATAGCCGTCCAGCTTGTCCGGGTAGTACATGGTGCGGTTGAAGCGCATGGCCGCCTCGTTCCAGCTGGCGCGCTGGTGCGTCATGGCAAAGGGCTCGTACATGTGGAAGTTGTAGATCACCTTCGGGTCGTCGAAGATCGGCATGTCCTTCAGGCGCCAGACGTTGTTGTAGTCGATGCCGCCGATGACGATGGGGTGTTCTGTGTCCACCTCGCGGATGGCGGCGATGGCGCGGGTGGCCAGCGCGTTCCAGCGGCTGGAGTCGGGCTCCACGATCTCGTTGAGCAGCTCAAAGAGCATGTGTCCCTCGTTCTTATAGCGCTTGGCGAACGCCTGCCAGATGGCAAGGAACCGCGCCTGGGAATCCTGGTCGCCGAAAAGCACGCTCTTTTCCGGCTCGTTGAAGGAGAAGCCGGGCGCGCGGTGCAGGTCCAGCACCAGGTTGATGCCGTACTTCCTGCACCAGCTTACGCAGTTGTCCAGCTGGGCAAAACCCGCCTCCTTGTAGACGAAGGGCTTGTCGTCGTCCTCGATCAGCGGGTAGTCGAAGGGCACGCGCACGTGGTCAAAGCCGAAGTCCGCGATGCGCCGCATGTCCTCCTCGGTGATGAAGCGGTCGAAGTGGTGTTCCGGGTCGCGCTGCAGGTTGCCCGCGTACTGGGAGAGCCAGCCGCCCAGGTTCACGCCCGCCATGTACCCATCCAGTCTTTTCATGTGCACCCTCCTTGAAATTGGGGGCGGAGGAGGATCCCCCTGCCGCCCCGTTTTTTTGTTTCTCTTATTTTAGCGCAATTACTCCGCGCCGCCAAGCACGCGCTGGCGCGCCTCGATCATGTCGTTGACGATCTCCATGTCGTAGGCCAGCACTTCTTCGTAGCCGAAGTCCGGCAGCTGCGCCTGCATCTCGGTCCAGATCGCGTCAAACTCGGCCTCGTCCGCGGCGTAGATCATCTGCCAGCCGGCCGCCGTCACGATCTCGCGCAGCTGCGCGCGCATGGTCGTGATGTCCGAGGGCTCGGAAGGCGTGGTGTAATCCGTGCCGGGGGCGACGGTGAGCATGTTGTTGTTCTTTAGGTACTCCAGGGGAGAATTCGTGCCGTAGAGCTCTTCCCACTGCGTGTTGTACTCGTTGGCGTTGCTCTCGATGGTGGAAGCCCAGAGGTTGGAGTTGGTGGGCTCGCCGATGACGCTGTTGACGTCGTCCTGGTGCACCAGCGGGTAGTTGATCTGGCAGGAACCTTCGCTCCAGGAGCCGCCGCCCATCTCTTCCGGCGCTTCCTTGTTGGGGTCGGTGTCCAGCGCGAACTCCGTCAGCACCGGGCGGCCGTCGACCATCTCATAGGTCACGCCCTCCACCTGGCCGTTGTTGTACATCACGCCCTCGGGAGAGGCGTACCAGTCGAGGAACTCCACCAGGCGATCCGGGTACTTGGCGCCGGAGCCGATGGCAAAGGCCAGGCCCTCCATGCCGTAGGGGCTGTAGCCGGGGTTGTTGACCACGGAGTCCGCGATCGGCACATAGGCCATGGGCATGCCGGTCTCCATGTCGAAGCGGTCGTGGATGGTCGAGGTGACCCAGGGCCACCAGACGAAGAGCACGCGGCCGTCCTTGACCTTGGAGGCGAACATGTCGTAGTTCTGCGTGGAGGAGTCGGGGTCCAGTATGCCCATGCTGTAGGCGGTGTTGTAGAGCTTGAGCATGTCGTAGTACATGCTGCCGTCGTCCAGGATGTTGACGACCTCGCTGCCGTCCGCGGTCATCCAGTAGAAGCCCTGCGCCGGGCCGTAGCCGTACAGGTACATCATCTCGCGCGCCGCGCGCACGCTGTCGCCGTCCCAGTCCTTAAACAGGGAGAAGGCGTAGACCTTGTCGCCGTTCTCGTTGGTGGGATGCGTCTCGCAGATCTGGGCCAGGATCTCCAGCAGGCTGTCCATGTTCTGGATCTCGGGCGCGCCCGCCTCATAGTACCAATCCCAGCGCAGGAAGGAGGCCGCTTCCGGGTTCACGCCGCGGCCGGCGGGCTCGGTCGCCGCCGAGGTGGAGACGCGGCCGGGGATGGCGTAGATGCCCTCGTCGCCGATGAGCTTGGCCAGGTTCTGTATGCCGGCGTCCAGCTTCTGCAGGTTGGGCGCGTCCTCCAGATAGGGGGAGATGTCCAGCAGCAGCCCCGCCTTATGGCAGTCCACCATGCGGGCCTGCGTCTGCACGATGATGTCGCCCAGGTTCCCCGCCGCCGTGCGCGTCTGGTAGAGCGCGTCGCCCGTGCCGGCCACGTTGGGGGCGATGATGTTCAGCTCGATGTTGAACTTGTCCTTGATGAGCTTGCCGTACCAGCCGGGCTGCACGCCCATGTAGTTGGCGTAGGTGTTGAACATCTCCACCTTGTAGAGTTCCTCCGAGGAGCTGTCCGCCGCGGGCGCTTCCGCGCCGTCGTCGGCTGTGCCGCCATCTGCCGCGCCGCCGTCCGCCGCGGGCGTCCCCGAAGAGGAGCAGGCGGCAAGGCTCAGCGCCAGCAGCAGGACGAGCAGCAGGCTCAGGAGCTTTTGCAGTTTGCGTTTCATGTGGGTTCCTCCTTTGTCTTTTTTAGGGAATTATGGCCGCGGGGCCTAACCCTTCACAGAGCCGATCATGATGCCCTTGACGAAGAAGCGCTGGAAGATCGGGTAGACCAGCAGGATCGGCAGCACGACCACGACCGAGACCGTCATGCGCACGGAGGTCGGCGTCTGCTGCGTCGCCGCCGTGATCACGGAGTCCGAGATCGCGCCGCCCGTGGACTCGATCATGCGCGCCAGGGACGAGGCCTGGTTGATGTACTGGTACAGCGTGTACTGCAGCGTGTAGAGGTCCTGGTCCGTCATCAGCATCAGCGTGTCCTGGAAGGCGTTCCACTGCCCGACCGCCGCGAATATGGCGACCGTGGCAAGAACGGGCATGGAGATGGGCACGATGATCTGCGCGTAGATGCGCAGGACCCCGGCGCCGTCGATCTCCGCCGCCTCCTGCAGGGACGCGGGCGTGTTTTCGATGTAGGTCTTGACAAGTATGATGTTGAACGGCTGCACGATGGCGGGCAATATGTAGGCCAGGAAGTTGTTCGTCAGGTGCAGGTTCATCATCGTGATGTACCAGGGGATGAGCCCAGCGGAGAAGTACATCGTCGCCACCGTGAAGCGGTACCAGAACTTGCGCTGCCACAGCTTCTCCTGCGTGAACATGAAGCCCAGGAACGAGGAGCCGATGATCGTGCACAGCGTGCCCAGCACCGTGCGGCCGATGGAGATGATCGCCGCCTGCCCCAGGCCCTCGATCTTCATGACGTCTATGTAGTTCTGGAAATGGACGGCGATGGGGTAAAACATGACGTCGCCGCGGGCGGAAACGTCGTTGGCCGAGATGGAGTTGATGATCAGGTAGTAGAAGGGGTATACGCAGATGAGCGTGAACAGAAGGAAGAACAGATAGAGAACTACGATGAAGATGCGCTCGCCCAGCGTGATCTTCTTGCCGACGGGCCTTGCGCCTGTTGCTGCCATGTGCTTATGCCTCCTTTCCTTCGTTTAGATGATGCTCTCGCCGCGGAAGGCCTTGGAAAGCCCGTTGACCGTAAAGAGCAGCGTAAGGCTCACCAGGGACTTCAGGATCGAGATCGCCGTGGCCAGAGAGTAGCTGCCCGAGCCCAGGCCCAGGTTGTAGACGTACAGGTCCAGCACCTGGATGCGCTTCTTGTTGAAGGCGTTCTGGAAGACGTAGTACTGGTCCACGCCGTTGTTCAGGAAGTTGGCCACGCTCATGAGCAGCAGCACGAAGTAGGTCGGCAGCAGCCCCGGCACCGTGATGTGCCAGATCACGCGGAAGCGCCCCGCGCCGTCCACATAGGCCGCCTCGTAGAGCTCTTGGTCGATGCCCGTGATCGCGGCGATGTACATGATCGCCGACCAGCCCATGCCCTTCCAGTTGCTCCACAGCCACATCGTCAGCCAGACGTTGCTCTCCATCTGCAGGTAGAGGATCGGTTCGTCATACACCCCGAGCCGGATCATCAGGTTGTTCACCATGCCGGAGCTGGAGAACAGGGAGAAGGCCAGAGAGTACACCAGGACCCAGGAGATGAAGTTGGGCAGCGTGGTCAGCGTCTGCACCGCCTTTTTGAACGGCTGGTTCGGGATCTCCGTAAGCAGTATGGCAAAGGCCATCGGCAGCCAGGAGGTCAGGATCCCAAGGCCGCTCATGACAAACGTGTTCAGCATCACGTCGCCGATCTGCGCGCGCTTGGCGGGCGTGGCGAACATCGAGGTGAACCACTCGAACCCGACAAACTCACAGTCCGAAAGCTGGAACGGCGGGCGGTAGTCGTAGAACGCGTACACCCACCCGTGCAGGGGAAAGTAGGAGAACAGGAATACCAGGAGCATGAACGGCAGGATCAGAAGAAACATCTTGATGCTCTGCACCTTCCTGGGGTTGAGCGCCGGCTTTCGCACAGCCGCCGATACTGGGGTGTTCGACATAGATAACCCTCCTTCCGTGTCTTCGATTTTTACATAGATTAAGGCCGTGGGAGAATGTAAGAATTAGTGATGTTTTTTGTAAAAATTAGTGATTGCCAGGATTTTAGCGCTTTGCACACGAAAAGAGATAGAATTTTGTATTTCCATTTCTTGACGGGCTCTGCACCTGGGTGCTAGTCTAAATCCCGAGAGAGAAACATGGAGGGGAAGACTGCGTTGAGGAGAAAAATCGCGCGCGCCGCGCGGGCGTTGGCCGCTCGCCTCGACGCACTGCACATGGGCACGAAGCTGCGCCTCTTCTTCCTGTTCGTCTGCGCCCTGCCCTGCCTTGCGGCGGGCAGCTTCACCGTCGTCAGCGCCGGCGATCTGCTCTTTGCCCAGCGGGCGCAGGCGGTGCAGCGCAAGCACGCCCAGACGCGCGTGGTGTTTTCCAACGCCGCCACGCTCTGCGTCAACGTCTCCCACAGCGTGCTCTTTGACGAGGAGCTGCGCGAGCTTCTGCTCCTGCCGGAAGACCAGGCCGCCCGCGCGCTGGTCTCCTTTCGCGGGCTGGACGAGCTTATGCGCAGCTATCCGGCCATCGCCAGCATCGACATCTACACCGAGAACCGCGGGCTGATGGGCCGGAGCCGCTTTCTTGACGCGGACGCGGACGTGCGCGCGTCGGCATGGTTCCAGGCCGCCGCAGGCAGCAAGGGCGTGATACGCTGGTATGTGCTGGAGCGGGAAGAAGGGCGCCGCCAGCTCTGCCTCGTGCGCAAGATCCCCCTTGGCGGGGAGCGCTTTGCGGTGATGGTGATCGCGCTGAGCAGCGACTACCTGCGACTGCAGACCGCGGACGGCGAGCTTATCACCGGCTTGTACCTGGACGGAGAGCCGTTCTACGGCAAGGGCGAGGATCTGGGCGAGGAGGCCCCTTACGCCCGCCTTGCCGCCTATCGCGGAAGCGAAATGCTCGCCTGCCAAAGCCGCGTCCACATCCTCCAGAGCGAGAACGCCTTTACCGTCGTCACCGCCGACCCCGACGCCCCCGCGGACCTGCGCAACATGCGCTTTAGCTTTGCCGGATTGCTCTGCCTGCCGATGCTGGCGGCGCTGCTGATCGTCTGGGCCTACAGCCGGCGCCTCGGCCGCCGCGTGACCGTGCTGCGCAACCAGATGCGCGTCATCGCCGAGGGCGGCACCGTCATCTCCAAGACCGTCCCGGGGGGCGACGAGCTGGGGCAGCTCTTCCTCGACATGACGCGCACCATACGCGTGCTGCAGGACCTCAGCCGCAAGGTGTATGAAAAGGAGCTGCGCTACCAGAAACTGCTTTCCTATCAGAAGGAGATCGAGTACAAGATGCTGGCCAGCCAGATCAACCCGCACTTCCTCTTCAACACGCTGGAATCCATCCGCATGAAGGCGGTCATGAACAAAGACCGCGAGGTCGCCTGCGTCGTGCACAAGCTCGGGCAGATCATGCGCCGCCTGCTCTCCGCCTCTCAGAGCACCGTGACGCTGCGCAGCGAGCTGGACCTTGTGCGCGACTACCTGGAGATCCAGCAGTTCCGCCACGGCGAGCGCATCGCCTTTGAAATCGAGGTCGCCCCGCAGGTGGACCCGGACGCCCTCTACACGCTGCCGCTGCTCCTCTTGCCCTTGGTGGAAAACGCCGTGCTCCACGGCCTGGACGACAAGCGCGGCACGGGGCGCATACGCGTCGCGGCAAGGCGCGAGGAAAAGGCGCTCTACCTCCTTGTCGAGGACAACGGCGTGGGCATGGACGAGGAGAGGCGAAAAGAGCTTCTGCGCCGCCTAAAGAGCGGCGAGCCGCAGCCGGACGGCAAGCACATAGGCCTGTACAACGTGGCGCAGCGCATACGGCTCAGCTTTGGAGGGGACTTTGGCCTGTGCCTGCACAGCAGAAAGGACGAGGGCACGCGCGTGGAGCTTCGCCTGCCGATACGGACGGAGAAAGACAGATGAACCTGATGTTTGTCGATGACGAACCGCTGGTCCGACAGGGCCTGCAGAGCCTGGTGGACTGGCGCGCCTATGGTTTCACGGTGGCGGCCGAGGCGGGCGACGGCCAGGAGGCGCTGGAGAAGATCCTCGCCCTGCGGCCGGACATCGTGCTGCTCGACATCAAGATGCCGGGCCTGAGCGGCGTGGAGTGCATGCGCCGCGCGCGCGAAGCCGGGTTCCACGGGAAGTTCATCCTCCTGACCGGCTACGCCGACTTCGAGTACGCGCGCGACGCCATACGCTGCGGCGCCACGGACTACCTGCTAAAGCCCGTGGACGAGGGGGAACTGCTGCGCGCCGTGCTCAAGGCCGAGGAGACCCTGCTGCTGGACAACGTCGTGGAGCTCTACGGCAGCCAGAGCCTGAGCCAGCTGCGCGCTTCGATACTGGAAGGGCTGCTGCGCGGGGCCGTGGACCGCGACGCCGAGAGCGTGGGCCTGTGCCGCCGCGGCGAGCCCTTTCGCCTGCTGCTGCTCTCCTGCAGGCCGGAGCGCGCCGCCGCGGACCGGGCGGCGCTGTGCCGCGCCCTGCCCGTGGACTGCCCGATGGCCAACATGGAGCGCTGCACGGTGGCGCTTTTGTCCGGGCGCGAGGTCATCGCCGCGCGGGAGCGCGTCGCGGCCGCGGTCTTTGCCAAGGACCCGGAGGCGGGGCTCTTTCTCAGCGATACCGGCACGCGCCCGGAGGACCTGCGCCCGCGCTACCGCCAAACCATGGAGCTGCTGGAGAACGCCTGGTTCTTCCGCTCCGCCGCGCCGGCGATCTGCGACGCGCGCGCCTTTGCCGCCTATCTTGGCAAGACGCAGCCGCCGCCGGACCGCCGCGAGACCGCGCAGAGGCTGTTCCGCGTGCTGGACGCGCAGAACCTCGACGACCTGGACCGGGAGATGGAGGTGCTCCTCTCCCTTCTGCGCGGCCGCGGCCTCAACCCCCGCGATACGCGCGCCTTCCTGCTCGGCCTGTACCGCGAGGCCAACCGGCATCTGCGCGATTTTTTCTCCGGCGTCTCCCTGGGCGAGGAGGGCATCGTGCGCATCGGCGCCGCCGCCTGCCTGGAGGAGGCGGTGGAGGCGCTGCGCCAGGCCCTGCGCCGCGTGCTGCAGAACAGCGCCCGCCCCGACGCCGGCACGGCGGACGTCTGCCGCCGCGTGCTGCACCTGATGGAGACGCGCTACGCGCAGGCGCTGAAGCTCAAGGACCTGGCCCGCGAGCTCGGCTACGACAGCGCCTACCTGGGAAAGCTGCTCAAGGCCGAGACGGGGCTTTCCTTCAACGCCTATCTGGAGCGCATCCGCCTGGAGCACGCCAAGGCGTTCCTGCGCCAGGGCATGTCCGTCAGCGAGGCGGCGCAGCGCTGCGGGTTTGCGTCGGTGGAGTACTTTTCCAACACGTTTCGCAAGGCGGTGGGCTGCAGCCCCTCGCGCTACCGCGCCCAGGCCCGATAGCGCAAAAAGCGCGCGGGAGGAACGCTTCCGCGCGCTTGAACGTTTTGGCAAGGCCGCCCAAAGGACTCAGAGGTCGAAGGCGGGGTTGATGGCGTAGTAGTTCGGGCCGCCCATGGACTCGGCCACCGCGCGCAGCGCCTCGCCAAAGCGCTGGTAGTGCACGATCTCCCGCTCGCGCAGGAAGCGCAAAGGGGCCAGGACGTCCGGGTCGTCCGCCAGGCGGATCAGGTTGTCGTAGGTGGTGCGCGCTTTCTGCTCGGCGGCCATGTCCTCGCTCAGGTCCGTGATCGGGTCGCCCTTGGACTGGAAGTAGGCGGCGGTGAAGGCCGCGCCGCTGGCCGCCTGCGGCCAGATGCCGCCGGTGTGGTCCACATAGTAGTCGTCAAACCCCTGCGCGCGCAGCTGGTCCGCCGTAAGATTTCGCGTCAGCTGGCGGATGATGGCGGAGATGATCTCCATGTGCCCCAGCTCCTCCGTGCCGATGTCCGTCAGCAGCGCCATGTTCTCGCGCGTGGGCATGGCATAGCGCTGGTTCAGGTAGCGCAGCGAGGCGGAGAGCTCGCCGTCCGGCCCGCCCAATTGGCTGACGATCGCCTTGGCCAGGCGCGCGTTGGGTGTGACGATCCGCACCGGGAACTGCAGTCTCTTTTCATAGCGCCACATCGCTCATCCCTCCGTTTCCCAGGGCCAGGGCGCGCAGACCCAGCCGCTGCCCGCCGCGGCGGGGTCGTCGATGCGCAGCGGCCCGTACTGCGCCGCATACGCCTCCTCCGCCGCCGCGTAGGCCGCCTGGGCCTGGGCGTAGAAGCCCTGCGCCGCCGCGTCGCCGGGGTGGGTGTCGAGAAAAAGGCGGGCTTCGTCCAGCGCAAAGCCCTCGATCATCACGCCGCGCAGCGCGGCCATCGCCTCAGCAGACACGCGCCCCCGCCTCCTTTCCCAGGAAGGGCAGATCGAGCTCGGAAAAGAGCGTGCCCCGGTCCAGCGCCGCCTCCGCGCTGTAGAGATTGCGCCAGATCTGCATCGGCACATAGGCCATGGCCAGCGGCGCGTTGATCGTATAGCGCAGCGCGGCGGCTGCGCCCAAAGTCGCTTGCATCATGAGGCATCCTCCCCTCAGGATGAAGAATTGCGTTTTTGCACGTGGGAAAATTTCCCACACTCAGTCTATGCCGCGCAGGGGATCTGCGTGCAAAAAA
>CALWKN010000133.1 GCA_944381265.1 uncultured Clostridia bacterium | reverse complement strand
GCGCCTGCTCTTTGCCGCCGTCGGTCTGGAAAGGCGCGCGCTGCTGCTCCTGCTGCGCGAGCCGCTGACGCTGCTGCGCCGCCGCGCGTAAAACCCTGCGCACGGCAAAGGGGGGAACGGGAAACGGAGGGGGCCGGGGCGGCGGGGGCCCGAGGGGGTGTCGGGGGAGGCCGCAGCCTCCCCCGACTTGGATTTAAGCGAACCCGCATGGGTTCGCTTCCGCGTAAAATAGCTGGCGCGGAATATCGGCGCGCGGGTAAACTTTGTATGAATGGACTTTCTTATTTTTCGTTGCGCAGCCGCGCGGGAGCAGGCGCAAAACAGCGCTTTGCACCCGGCTCGGTTAAGGCAGGGGGCGCACTCGCGTAAAAAACGTGGATTTCGCGGTGAGGGGTTTTGTTGTATCGACCTAACGCAGGCAAAGCGCCTTTGCGCGGGGCGCGGCCCCGCCTCCCGCCGGGCGTTCCCCTTTGCCGCCGGTCGCAGGGCCTCCGTTACGACTCGCGCAGCGAGTCGTTGCGGGGGCCCTGTGGAAAACGGGAGGGCCCAAAAGCGCCTGAGGCGCTTTCGGGTCCTCCCGTTTTCCACGGAGTCGAGGGCTGCCGGGGTGGGGCAAGGCCCCGCAGGGTCAGCGCATGAGTTCGTAGATGGCGCGGCAGTCCGCTTCGGTGAGGGGCACGAACTTGCCGGTGGTGCCGTCGGGGCCGCGCTTGACCTTGGCGGCGAGCAGGTCGAGCTCGTCTTCGGGCACGCCGAGCTCCTTGAGCGTGGTGGGCATGCCGATGGAGCGGAAGAAGGCGCGCAGCGCGGCAATGCCCTTGCGGGCGGTCTCCTCGGGGTGGAAGAAATCCATCTCCACGTTCATGACCTCCACCGCGAAGCGGCAGAAGCGCTTTATGTCGTGCTTGTAGACGTAGGTCATCCAGGCGGGGAAGACCACGGCCAGCGCCGCGCCGTGCGTGGAGTCGTACAGGCCGCTGAGCTCGTGCGCCAGCTGGTGGCTGGCCCAGTCGCCGACGCGGAAGCAGGTGAGGAAGTCGTTGTGCGCCACGGTGGAGGCCCACATCATCTCGGCGCGGGCGGCGTAGTTGGTGGGATCGCTTACGCACACCGGCGCCTGCTTGATGACGGTCTTGAGCACGCTCTCGCACAGGCGGTCGGTCATGTCCACATCCGGCTCGTTGGTAAAGTAGCGCTCCATGATGTGGGCCATGATGTCGGTGGCACCGGCGGCGGTCTGGTAGGCGGGCAGCGTGTAGGTCAGCTCCGGGTCGTAGATGGCAAAGGCGGCGCGCGTCAGGTCGCAGCCCAGGCCGCGCTTGATCCAGCCGTCCTCGTTGGTGATGACGGAGGAGTTGCTGCCCTCGGAGCCGGCGGCGGGGATGGTGAGGATCACGCCCAGGGGCAGGGCGGTCTTGGGGCTCGCCTTGCCGCAGTAGAAGTCCCAGACGTCGCCCTCGTAGGGCACGCCCACGGCCGTGGCCTTGCTGGAGTCGATGGCGGAGCCGCCGCCCACGGCCAGCAGATAGTCCACCTTCTTCTCCCGCGCCAGGGCGATGGCCTTTCGCACCAGGGAAAGGTGGGGGTTCGGCTGCACGCCGCCGATCTCGTAGAGCTCGATGCCCGCCCGGCGCACGGCGTCCACCACGCGGTCGTACAGCCCGCTGCGCTTGATCGAGCCGCCGCCGTACTGCATGAGCACGCGCGTGGCGCCCGCGTCCTTTAAAAACTTTCCCACCTGCAGTTCCGTGTCCTTGCCAAAGATGACGCGCGTGGGCGCGCAATATGTGAAGTCCTGCATATCGGTCTTCCTTTCTTTCTCTATTTACAGTTACAGGGGCATTTCCGCGCCGTTCTGCGCGGAAGAGGCGTAGGTGGCCTTGAGCAGGCGCAGCACGGGGATGGCGGACTCGCCGTCGATCCAGAAGGGACGGCCCTCCGCCGCCGCCTTGTAGAAGTCGCGGATGAGGACCTCGTGGCTGGTGCCCCAGTAGGCCTTTTCGCCCTTGGCGGCGGAGCGGCAGAGCGTGCGCGTCTCGCCCTCCACGGTCTCATACAGCGTCTCTGCGTCGGTCTTTAGGATCCCCTTTTCGAACACCAGCTCCACCTCCACCGGGCGGTCGATGCCAAAGGTGTTGGTGCAGTAGAAGTTGGCCAGGAGGCCATTTTCAAAGAGGATCAGGCCGTGGGCGGTGTCCTCGACCTCGATTATGTCATACAGCAGGTCGGTAGAGACCTTGCCGCGCACGGAGACGGGCTTTCCGGCGAAGTACAGCAGCAGGTCCAGCGTGTGGATGGCCTGGTTGATCATCACGCCGCCGCCCTCGGTGGCAAAGCGCCCGCGCCAGCCGCTCTCCGTGTAGTACTCCGGCGTGCGGTGCCAGTTGACCGCGGCGCGAAGGGACAGCAGTTTGCCGTAGGTGTTTTCCTCGATGGCGCGCTTGATGCGCTGCGAGGCCTCGTTGTAGCGGTTCTGGAAGACCACGCCAAGGCGCCCGTCGCTGTGGGCGATCATGCTTTCTGCGTCGCGGACCTCGCTTGCGATGGGCTTTTCCGTCAGCACGCGCTTGCCGGCGTCCAGCAGGGCGATGGCCATGGGCGCGTGCAGGTAGTGCGGCGTGCAGATGTGTATGACGTCGATGTCGGGGTCGCGGACGTACTCCGTCCAGTCGGTGGTGTAGGCGCAATGGAAAGCCTCGGCCTTTGCCCGGGCCCGGTCCTCCTTAACGTCGGCGACGGAGACGAGCGCCACGTTCTCCATCTTGGAAAGGGCGCCTAAATGCACCTGCGAGATGCCGCCGCAGCCGATGACGGCGGTGCGGAATGTCTTCATCATTTTTCCCCCCTTGTCGGTGAAAAGGCGAACAGGCCGATGCCGGCGGCGACGGCCAGGTTCAGGCTGTCGATGGCGCGGCTGTGCGGGATGATCACGCCGCGGCCAAAGGACTCCAGTTCCTTTGGCAGGCCGGAGGCCTCGTTGCCAAAGACGAGCGAGAAGGGCGGCGCGGCCGTCCGCCCCTGCCCGTCCAATTTTTGCGCGTTGCGCAGGCGGAAGAGGTAGTACTCCCTCTCCCCCGCCTGCTCCCGGTAGGCGTCAAAGCTTGCGAACTTCTTTAGGTTCAGGTGAAAGGCCGCGCCCATGGAGGCGCGCAGCACGCGCGGGTCAAAGGGGTCCACCCCCGGGGCGATGATGGCCACATCAAGGAAGCCAAAGCCAAGGGCGCTGCGCAGGATCGTTCCCACATTGCCAACGTCGGAGGGGTTGTGCAGCACCACATGGCAGCGCGAGGGGTCCAGGGCGCAGTCGTACTTGGAAAAGACGGTCACGCACCAGGCGTTCTCCTTGCCGGAGATGCGCTCCACCGCGCGCGGGGCCTCCTCCACCGGTATGCGCCGGGCGCGGCAAACTTCCATGAGCTTTTGCACGCCGGCGTTGCGGCAGCCGTCCGGGTCGAGCAGCAGGCAGCGCACGCTCTCCGGCCGCGCCTGGATCAGCTCCATGGACGGGAAGACGCCCAGGGCGTAGCTGTGGCCGTCCTTCTTGTCGTAGGGTCCGTATTTGGGCATGCTTTCTCCTTACAGCGCGGCGAGCAGCCCTTTGAGGGCATTGGCCGCGGCGCAGAATTTCTCGGCGTTTGTGCCGGGGACGAAGTCCCCGCCGGTCAGATGCGGCTCCAGCGAGGCAAAGCCATGGTAGTCCATTTCCTTGAGCTGCGAAAGGATCCAGGGCAGCTCGCCGTCGCCCAGGCCGGCCGGGCGGTGCGCGTCGCTGACCTTCTCAAATCCGCGGTCCAGGTAGGCGCTTTCCTCTGTGTAGACGGAGTCCTTGACGTGCAGATAGCGCACATAGGGCCGCAGCAGCTCGAAGGCCTCGCGGTTCTTTACGCCGCACTGCACGAAGTTGGACGGGTCGTAGGTGGCGTAGATTTCCCCGGGGAAGGCCGTAAGGATCTCCAGGCAGCGCTCCGGCACGTCGCCGTAGATGCGCTTTTCGTTCTCGTGCAGGAGCGTTATGCCGCTGCCGCGCGCGGCCTCCGTAAGGCGTAAGAGCCTCTCCAGCACCTCGTCGCGGTAGGTTTTCGGGTCCTCCCCCTCCGGGATGTAGAAGGAGAAGAGGCGGATGTACTTCGTCTCCATGGCGCGCGCCACGTCCAGCAGATTGCGGAACGAATCAAGGTGCGGCGCAAAGGGGTC
Source organism: uncultured Clostridia bacterium (assembly GCA_944381265.1). Taxonomy (GTDB): domain Bacteria; phylum Bacillota; class Clostridia; order Christensenellales; family UBA1750; genus Spyradocola. Next base: position 3,781 of record CALWKN010000133.1, on the reverse strand, counting down.
GCGGATGCCGATCTTGCCGATCGGCGAGCCAAGCGCCGAGACGGCAAAGCCCCGCGCCCGCATGCGGGCCCGGACGGCCCCTGCCTCCTTGGGCGTAAAGTCCGCGATGTTCCTGCCGTCGATGCCGCGGGTCTCGATGCAGTGGATGTCCAGCTTCTCCATTGTCTCCATCTGTGCGTCCAGGGAGTCGGCGATCTCGTCGCCAAAGCCGGTGAGTAGAAAAACCGCCATGGTCTTACTCCTCCTTCATTTCCAGCATGAAGCGGAAGGTGATGTCCGCAAAGTCCGGCAGGCCCTCGTGGCCAAAGTCCGGGTAGAGGATGTGCGTCTTTTCGCTTGTTATGCGGTTGTAGGCGGCGTACTGCGTAGAGGGCGGGCAGACCTCGTCCATCAGGCCCGTGGCCATGAGCACCTTGCCGCGTATGCGCGGGGCGAGGTTGCTGACGTCGATGTAGCCGAGCTTTGCAAAGACGGCGTCCTCGCGCTCGTGGCGCGGGTCGTGGTGGCGGAAGAAGTCGCGAAGCTCGGCGTAGGCGCGTATGTCTAGGTCCATGTCCCAGACGCGCCTGTAGTCCGAGAGGAACGGGTAGTAGGGCGCAAGGCGATTGAGCTCCGGCACCAGCGCGGCGCAGGCCAGCGTAAGCCCCCCGCCCTGCGAGCCGCCCATGGCGCCGACTTTCCTTTCGTCCACGTAAGGCAGCGCCATCACGATGCGCGAAAGCGCCGCCGTGTCCAGGAACACATTGCGGAAGTGGAGCTTGTCCGGGTCCGGGTCGTCCAGGCCGCGGATGATCAGGCCCTCCTTGGTCGGGCCGCGGTAGGCGGTCCGATCCTCGGACAGGCCCCCCTGGCCGCGGCAGTCCAGCGCCGCCACGCAGAAGCCCGCCAGCACATAGGACAGCTTGTCCGACCAGTCGCCGGCGCTGCCGGAGTAGCCGTGGAACTGCAGGACGGCCGGGGCCTTGCCCGAAAGCTGCGCGGGCTTTAGGAACTTTGCGTGCACGCGCGAGCCGCCAACGCCGGTAAAGTAGAGGTCAAAGCACTCTGCGCCGGGGCAGGAAAAGGACGAAGGGCGAAACTCCGGGCAGAGGTCCTGCTCGTCCAGCTCCTGCAGGGCGCGCGCCCAGTAGGCGTCAAAGTCCGCCGGGCGCGGGCTGGAGCCGGTGTAAGCTTCAAGCTCCGGCACGGGCATATCCACAAGGGGCATATGGGGATCCCTCCTTTCTCTCCAGTTAGAGCACCGCGCCCAGCACCGTGAGCGCGATCTGCACCTCTTTATAGTGCAGGGCGCGGGGCGTGCGCTCCAGGGCGCAGGCGCAGGCCGCGGCGGCGCCCGCCGCCTGGCCGATGGCCATCATGTTGCCCATGCTCTTGCCCGCGGCAAGGCCCATGTGCGTATACGAGCCGCAGCGCCCGGCAACGAGCAGGCCCTCCAGGCCGCTGACCAGCAGCGCGCGGTAGGGGAAGTCGTAGCCGGACTGCATGGCGGGGCGCTCGCCCTCGCCGTCGGAGAGGCCCGCCTGGTCCACGGCGCCGTACCTGCGGGCCACGACGTCCGGGAAGCGGGCGCCGTTCTTTGCGTCCTCCAGCGTCACCACATAGTCGCAGCGCACGCGGCGCGTCTCGCGAACGCCGACCGATGCGCCCGTCTCCAGCAGCGCGCAATGTTCCAGGCCCGGGATCGGCAGCTCGTGCGCCAGCTGCACAAAGTCCAGCGCCAGGCGCAGGCCCGCGCGGTGGGCAAAGGTGCGGTCGGCCGGGTGCAGGGCATTGAGCGCGCCGTCCTCCCCCGGCAGGCCGCCGTTGTTGACGGAGACGACGCCGGGGACGGTGGTGCGGTCAAAGGAGTACCAGTTGGACATGAGGTACCCTTTTTCGCGCCCGCGATCTACGACATCGGACAGGGACAGCTCGGTGTTCTTCTGGTCGTAGAAGGCAAAGAGGCGCTCCTCGTCCACATTGCCAAGGGCAAAGCCGAGTGTGATGGGCATGGTGCGGCCGTCGCCCTCGCGGCCGACGGCAGTCTTTGCCCCGGCGGCAAAGCTCAGCGCGCCGTCGCCGGTGCAGTCGATGAAGACGCGGGCGGTGAAGCGCTGGCGGCCCTCCGGCGTGGCGGCGTAGACGGCGCGCAGCGTCCCCTCCTCCACCTCGGCGTCCACCACCGGCGAATAGAGGCGGTAGCTGCAGCGCGCCTCCTCCAGCAGCTCCAGCATGGCCTCCTTCAGGTACTCGGGGTGGACGTGCAGGCCGTCGCCGTCGGTCCAGGTGACTTTGCCGGGGCGGCAGGCGGCGGGGCCGAAGCGCTGCAGGCGGCGCACGAGCAGCTCGTGCACGCCGCCGCGGGAGGTGCCGTCCTTAAAGAGCCGGTTCATGGGCATCCAGAGCGAAGTGGCGGCGATGCCGCCGGGGAAGCCGCGCGCTTCCAGCAGCAGGGTCCTTGCGCCGAGCCTGGACGCGGCCAGCGCCGCGCCAAAGCCCGCCGGGCCCGCGCCTGCCACAAGCACGTCATAGTCGCCGCCGTCCTCCGGCAGCAGCGCGCGCATGTCGCCGCGGTGCAGCATATGTCTCTCCCTCCTTTAGCGTTCGAACGTCCAGGTGCGGGTCCACTCCTGCGCTTCCCCGGGGGCGACGCAGAGCTGGACGAACACCTCGCAGCACATGCAGTGCTCCACGCCCCAGACCACGGCGCGGGCGGGGGTGAAGCTGTCCGCCTCCGTGACGGACAAAGAGGAGTTGTCGCTGGTCAGGCGGAAGGAGAAGGGCGCAAAGTCCGCCTTCGGGGTGTCAAGGAACGTCATGTAGGGGCCCTGCGGGTCGCGGCGCAGGCGAAGGGTCTGTGTTTCGTCGTCGCCAAAGAGGTTGTCGCCCATGAACCTGCCGCCGGCGATGTTGGCAAAGCCGGGGACGTGCAGGGCGTAGGCGGGCGTGACGGGCTCGCCGCCCAGGGAGAGGAAGTTGTGGTTGTACTCCTGGGCAACGATGGCGCGCTTGCCGATGTTGGTAAGCTTGGTGCGGATGATGACCTGGTTCCCCGCCACCTTGACGCTCCTCTCCTCCCGCGCGGCAAAGCCCTGGCACAGGGCGATGTCGGTGGTAAAGCGCGCCTCGTCCGTGTCCACTTCATAGATCGTGGGGAAGGGGCGGCAGGGCTCGTTGACCATGAAGTTGAACTCGGGGCGTGTCTTCGTCAGGTACCCGTTGCCAAGGCGCGGGTACTCCTCGCCAAGGGCGGCGGAGGCCAGGGCCTCCGGGTGCTGGTACTCCGAGCACAGGCCGGCGCCGTAGCTGGTCGTGCGGCTCGTATCGCGCTGCTCGGGCTCGGCGAACTCGATTTCGCCGTCGAGCGTGATGCGGTTGACAAAGCCGTTCCAGTTGAAGCGCGTGCGGCCGTAAATCTCGCTGCCCGGGCGCACGACCTGCAGGCGCAGGCGGTCGGATCCGATGGTCCAAAGATCTGTCATTGCAATACCCCCTCGTGATGTATATCGGTGAAAGCGGTTACAGTCCAGGTCTATTGTAGCACAAGGCGCGGGGAATGGGAAGGAGGGATTTGCGCTTTGCCGTTGACGGGGGGCGGGAAATATGGAATAATAGGGGCATAGATGGAGCGTGCCGGCGTGCGTCGACACGCTTCGAATAAATGCAGGTTTGCAATTTTTCGAGTGCCATCCGGCGCGCCGGATACCGGAAACGGTTCCTACGGAACCGTTTCTCGCGCAGTCTCCCCTTCCTGCTTCCCCAAGCGAACAGCCCTACTTTTTTACAGTCTGCATGGCATTAT
>CALWKN010000132.1 GCA_944381265.1 uncultured Clostridia bacterium | reverse complement strand
CGGGCCTCTCCCCTGCTGTGTCAGTCCTGCCAGGGCGTGGGGCGGAAGTCGCCGCCGCGCGCCCACTTGAGGTAGTTCAGCGCGTGGAGCTGGCCGGTGAGCTCCCACTCGCCGCGGTAGCAGTTGTCGTGATAGCCCTCGATGTTGACGTCGCCCGCGTAGCCGGCGCGGTGGAGGATGTAGAAGACGTCGCGCCAGTTGGTGTCGCCGAAGCCGGGGAAGCGGTCGGGGGTGAAGTCGAGGCCGCAGGAGACGCCCTGCTCGCGGATGCCGGTCCAGTCGACGGTGGTGTCCTTGCCGTGGACGCTGAAGATCTTATCGGCGTAGCGGCGGAGTTCGGGCAAGGGGTCGATGAGCTGCTTGATGGCGTGGGCGGGCTCCCATTCCAAACCGAGGTTCTCGGCGGGGACGGCGTCGAACATCATGTCCCAGGCGCGGGGGGCGTAGGCGATGTTGCAGGTATTGCGGCGCCAGGAGCCGCCCATGGGGCAGTTTTCGAAGGCGAGGCGGACGCCGCGGTCGGCGGCGTAGGCGGTGAGTTCGGAGAAGACCTCCTTAAAGACGGGGAGGGCGGCCTCGACGCTCTCGCCCTCGAGGGCGCCGGCGAAGGTGCAGACGAGGTCGGTGCCGAAGCGGTGGGCGTTGTCGATGGCGTACTTGAGGTTGTTCTTATGCTCCTCGAACTGGAGGGGGTTGCAGTAGAGGCCGAGGGCGGAGATCTTCTGGCCGGTGGGGGCGACGAGGTCGAGGACGCGGGGGGCGAGCTCGGCGATGTCGACGCCGTAGTACTCCATGTGGAAGCAGATCTCGAAGCGCTCAAAGCCCTTGTCGACCATGTGCGGGAGATAGGAGAGGGCCTTCTGGCCGGGGACGCAGGTACCGATGGCGATTTGGTTCATCGTAGGGGCTCCTTTCGGGTTTTGTGGGGGATTGGATCGGAGGCTGGGGCAGCCGCCCCGGCGCGTCGGGCCGAAGGCACGACCGGGGGCCGCGGCGCAGCCGCGGGCCCCGCCGCGCGTCAGCGCGGGCGCCGGGGCGGCGGGGGCGGTGGGGGTGGGTGGCGGGCCGGATGTGGTCGGGCGCAGCCCGACCACATCCGAACCATCTTCTTTCCCTAAGTATAGCACGAAATTCAGGGTTTGCAACCGGAACAGGGGCGTGAAATTTCGTTTGTATCTGTTAACAATTGTTGCGAAAAGCGGTTGCAAATGGGGCCGGAATCGGGTATACTTTTGTTGTAGGAAAATACCGGGCGCGCGATGGGGCGGCGGAAGCGCCTAGGCCCCGGGACACGACGGGCACAAAGCGGATAAGGAGTGTGGAGAGAATGAACAAGAAGACCATCGAGGATATCGATGTATCCGGCAAGCGCGTACTGGTGCGCTGCGACTTCAACGTTCCCCTGGACGGCACGAAAATCACTGACGATACCCGCATCGTGGCGGCGCTGCCCACCATCAAGTACCTGCTGGACCACAACGCGGCGGTGATCCTCTGCTCGCACCTGGGTCGTCCGAAGGGCGAGTTCAACATGAAGTACAGCCTGGCGCCCGTGGCCGAGCGCCTGAGCGAGAAGCTGGATAAGAAGGTCGTTCTGGCCAAGGACGTCATCGGCGAGGACGCCAAGAAGTGCGTTGAGGCGATAAAGCCCGGCGACGTGGTGCTGCTGGAGAACGTCCGCTTCCACAAGGAAGAGGAAAAGAACGATCCGGAGTTTGCCAAGAAGCTGGCCTCCTTTGCGGAGATCTACGTCAACGACGCTTTCGGCACGGCGCACCGCGCGCACGCTTCCACCGAGGGCGTGGCGCACTACCTGCCGGCCGTGGCGGGCTTCCTGATCGGCAAGGAACTGGACGTCATGGGCAAGGCGCTGGAGAACCCGGCCCGTCCCTTCGTGGCGATCCTGGGCGGCGCCAAGGTCTCCGACAAGATCGGCGTCATCAACAACCTGCTGGACAAGGTCGACACGCTGATCATCGGCGGCGGCATGAGCTACACCTTCCAGAAGGCGCTGGGCGGCAGCGTCGGCAAGTCGCTGTGCGAGCTGGACAAGCTGGACCTGGCCAAGGAGATGCTGGAGAAGGCGCAGAAGAAGGGCGTCCGCATGCTCTTGCCGGTGGACAACATCTGCGGGCAGGATTTCAGCAACGACACCATGCGCATCACCGTGCATTCCAAGCAGATCCCGGACGGCTGGGAGGGCATGGACATCGGGCCCAACACCCAGGCGCTGTTCGCGGCGGAGATCGCCAACGCCAAGACCGTTGTCTGGAACGGCCCGATGGGCGTGTTCGAGTTCCCGAACTTTGCGGCGGGCACCCGCGCCATCGCGCAGGCGCTGGCCGACAACCACGACTGCGTCTCCATCATCGGCGGCGGCGACTCGGCTGCGGCTGTGGAGCAGATGGGTTACGCGGACAAGATGACCCACATCTCCACCGGCGGCGGCGCTTCCCTGGAGTTCCTCGAGGGCAAGGAGCTGCCCGGCGTCGCGGCGCTGAACGACAAGTAAGCGGCATTCCATCCTGGCAAGCGCTCTGCGGCCCTTCCCGCAGGGCGCTTCGTCGGGAATGCGCAAGTTTATGAAGCATTTACGGAGGTAAAGGAAATGAGAAAGCCCATCATTGCCGGCAACTGGAAGATGAACAAGACGCCCTGCGAGGGTGCGGAGCTGGTCGAGGCACTCAAGGCCAAGGTCGCGGACGCCAAGTGCGACGTGGTCGTGTGCGTGCCGTTTGTGGACCTTATGGCGGTCGCGGCGGCGGCCAAGGGCAGCAACATCAAGGTCGGCGCGCAGAACATGCACTGGGAGAAGAGCGGCGCCTACACGGGCGAGATCTCGGCGGACATGCTCAAGGCGGTCGGCGCGGAGTACGTGGTCCTGGGCCACAGCGAGCGCCGGCAGTACTTTGCCGAGACGGACGAGACGGTGAACAAGAAGGTGCTTTGCGCCGTCGCCAACGGCCTTACGCCCATCATCTGCGTGGGTGAGAGCCTGCAGCAGCGCGAAAACGGCGAGACGGACGCGCTGGTTTCCAGCCAGACGGTGAAGGCGCTGGCCGGGCTCACGGGCGAGCAGGTGAAGGAGATCGTCATCGCCTATGAGCCGATCTGGGCCATCGGCACGGGCAAGACGGCCACCGACGCGCAGGCCAACGAGACCATCGGCGTCATCCGCAAGGCCATCGAGGGCGCCTACGGCAAGGAAGTGGCGGACGCCACCCGCATCCAGTACGGCGGCAGCATGAACGCCAAGAACTGCGCCGGGCTCATGGCGCAGGAGGAGATCGACGGCGGCCTGATCGGCGGCGCGTCGCTGAAGGCGGAGGACTTCTCCATCATTGTCGCGGCGGCGACCGCGACGGTCAAGTAAGAGGACAAGCACGATGAAGAAAATGACGGCACTCATCATCATGGACGGTTTCGGCGAGCGCGCCGAGACGCAGGGCAACGCCATCAAGCTGGCGGGCACGCCCAACATCGACAAGCTGAAGGCGGAGTACCCGCACACGGTCATCGGCGCCAGCGGCATGGACGTCGGGCTTCCGGACGGCCAGATGGGCAACTCCGAGGTCGGCCACCTGAACATCGGCGCGGGCCGCATCGTCTACCAGGAGCTGACCCGCATCACCAAGTCCATCCAGGACGGCGACTTCTTCACCAACGCGGCCTTTGTGGACGCCTGCGAAAAGGCCAAGGCCAACGGCGGCAAGCTGCACCTGATCGGCCTGCTCTCCGACGGCGGCGTGCACAGCCACATCACCCACCTCTTTGCGCTGATCGAGATGGCCAAGCGCCAGGGGCTTGACAACGTCTACGTCCACTGCATCATGGACGGCCGCGACACCCCGCCCTCCAGCGGCATCGAGTACGTCAAGCAGCTCCAGGACTACATGGACAAGCTGGGCTTTGGCGCCATCGCCACGATCTCCGGCCGCTTCTGGGCCATGGACCGCGACAAGAGATGGGACCGCGTGCAGAAGGCCTACGAGGCCATCTCCTGCGGCGTGGGCGACACGGCGGCCTGCCCCATCTGCGCGATGGAGAACAGCTACAAGAACGAGAAGACGGACGAGTTCGTCGTGCCCTGCGTCATCCAGAAGGACGGCAAGCCCGTGGCCACGGTGGCAGCGGGCGACTCCATCATCTTCTTCAACTTCCGCCCGGACCGCGCCCGCGAGATCACGCGCGCCTTCATCGAGCCGGACTTTGCCGACTTTGCCCGCCAGGGCGGCTACAAGCCCGTCACCTATGTGGGCATGACCCGCTACGACGAGACGTTCCAGAACATTGAGACGGCCTTTAAGCCCGAGACGCTCCAAAACACGCTGGGCGAGTACCTGGCCGCCAACGGCAAGACGCAGCTGCGCATCGCGGAGACGGAGAAGTACGCGCACGTCACCTTCTTCTTCAACGGCGGCGTCGAGGCCCCGAACGCCAATGAGGATCGCGTGCTCATACCCTCGCCCAAGGTCACGACCTATGACCTGAAGCCCGACATGAGCGCCAACGAGGTCACGGAAAAGGCCGTGGAGCTCATCGGCAGCGGCAAGTACGACGTCATGATCCTCAACTTCGCCAACTGCGACATGGTCGGCCACACCGGCGTGCTCGAGGCGGCGGAGGAAGCCGTGCGCACGGTGGACAAGTGCGTAGCCAAGGTCGTGGAGGCAGTCCTTGCCACCGGCGGCGCAGCGCTGATCACCGCGGACCACGGCAACGCGGACATGATGATCGATCCCGAGACGAACGAGCCCTTCACCGCGCACACCACCAACAAGGTGCCCTTCATACTGGTCGATCCCTCCCGCAAGGACGCCAAGCTCCGCGAGGGCGGCCGCCTGGCGGATCTGGCCCCGACGATGCTGGAGCTGATGCACCTGCCCAAGCCCGCCGAGATGACCGGCGAGAGCCTGATCGCAAAGTAAGACCCCTTAAAAATCCAAACAAGGCCCCGCTCCCCTATTTCCCGGGAGCGGGGCCTTTTGCCGCGCGTGAAACGCGCGAGGGCTTTAGTCCGGCGCGTGCGTCCAGGTCTCGATGCCGCGGTAGGGCTCGCCGGCGTGGATGACGTTGGGGACGGTGAGGCAGTCGCCGGCGATCTGTGTGCGGGTGCGCATGCAGATCGTGTACAGGGGCAGGTCGGCGATGATGCAGTCGTAGACGCGCTGCATGGCGTTGTAGTACGCCTCCTCGCTCCGGGCCGAGGACAGGCTGTCCAGGGCGGCGTCCATGGCGGCGCTGCTGTAGCCGCTGCGGTTGTTGGCCCCGTCGGAGCGCAGCAGCTGGGAGAGATCGCCGTCGTCCGGCAGCTGGTAGGCGATGAGCAGCAGGTCGTATTCGCCGCTCTGCCAATTCTTCGCAAGGTCGGCAAAGGGCACAGCCTCCACCTCCAGGCGGATGCCCACGGCGGCGCACTGCGTGACCAGACGGCTGGCGGCGTCGCGATGGGAGGAGGTGTCCTCCTCATTGGTCAGGAGCGTCAGGACGAGGTTCTCCGTCGGACGGCTGGCCTCCGGCGTCTCCTCGCGGCCGAGCAGGCCCTGGAGCACCTCGCTGCTGGCCACCACCTGCTCGGGGTCGATGGAGGGCGTCGGCTCCTCGCCGTCGGGCGCGGGCGTGGGCTCGGGCGAGGGCGTGGCGGCGGCGTAGCGGTCCACGTAGCCGTCGCCGTCCAGATCCGTCCAGCCCAGGGACTGCAGCAGGCGGCGCGCCTCGTCCGGGTCGTACTCCAGACCCGCGACGCGCTCGGCCAGCCAGCTGTCCGGCAGCACGGGCACGTCCACGGCCACGCCGTGGTTCTGGTAGGTGTTGGCGATGATGTCGTGCTTGTTCAAAGCGTGGGCCAGCACCGTGCGCAGGCGCAGGTCGCCCAGCGCGCCGGAGAGGTTGGGGATGAGCAGCTCCACCTGGCCGGTGAGGAAGTCCTGGCGCGAGACGTCGCTGCGCTCGGTGACGGAGGAGACGGTGAGCATATCCACGGCGCAGACGTCGAGTATTCCGGCCTGAAAGGAGTTGAGCACGGACTCGTCGTCGGCGCAGGCCACGGCGTGTATGGCGGGGATCTGCGCCGGCGTGCGCCACCAGCTCTCCCAGCGCGTAAAGTCGAGGGAATCGCCCTCGCGGTAGGCGGAGACGGCGTAGGGGCCGGTACCGGCGGGATAATCGCCGCTGGAGGCGGAGCTGACGATGGGGAAGGTCAGCGCGTAGAGCGCGGCGTAGCCCTCCTCCGTGTCCACGGCAAGGAGCCTCTCGCCCTCGGCGCGTATGTCGGTGATCGGCGCCACGACCTCCTTCCAGGGGCTCTCCTCCGCCTCGACGATGGCCTCGTAAGAGGTCACCACGTCCCGCGCCGTCAGGCCCTTGCCGTCGTGGAAGAGTATGCCCTCGCGCAGGCCGATGGTGTAGCCGGTGTCGGTGCGGGTGACGCTGCCGGCCAGCCAGAGCTCGGGCTGGTAGCGGTCGTCCAGGCGCAGCAGGCTCTCGTAGGAGAGCTTCAGCAGCCCCTGCATGGCGGCGGAGGGGTTGGTCAGGGGGTCGAGCGCGCCGGAGGCCGTGGGCATGGCCACGGTGAGGGCGCCGGACTCGACCGCGGGCGCGGGCGTGGCGGTCGCCCCGGCGCTCTCGGCCAGCTGCGACCAGTTGAACGCCTCCTCACTCTGGCAGGCGGATGTCGTCAGCGTCAAGAGTGCACACAAGCACAGAAGGATAGAGCGCTTTATACTTTTCATGGGTCCTCAAAACCTTTGCAGCGTATTCTTTGACGTCGTTGCCCGGGATGACGTCGAGCGTCTCCCCGTCGGCGGAGAGCGACGGGTCCTCCAGCCAGCGGTCCACCTGACCCTGTCCGGCGATGTAGGCGGTCAGCGCCTCCTGCCACCTGCCGTCGTAGCGGTCGCGCAGGAAGTCGAGGTACCAGCAGCCCAGGCGCAGGTTGGTGGCGGGGTCGTAGAGCGCGTCCGTGGTGTAGGGCTCGGGCAGCTCCACCTTGCCGGAGAGCCACTCGCCGGTCTCGGGCATGATCTGCATAAGGCCGATGGCGCCTACGGAGCTGACGGCGTCGGCGCGGAAGCTGCTCTCGCAGTAGACCAGCGCGGCCAGCAGACAGGGATCGATGGAGAACTCCTCCGCGGCGGAAAGCAGCTCCTGCTCGTAGCGCAGGGGGTAGACGAGGCGCTCGCGCCGGGGCTCCCAGACGCGGATCCAGAACACGGTCAGCGCCGTGAGCGCCACGAGGAGCAGGCAGACGGCGGCAACGCTCGCGCCCAGGAGCCTCGGTTTTTTCTTGGTCAAAGCAATTCCTCCCAAAGCCTGCGGACCTTTTCCCGCGTCTCCTCGATGGTGCCGGAGGCGTCGATGGCGCGGTCCGCGCGGCGCAGTTTTTCCGCCAGGGGCATCTGGCTGTCGATGCGGGCGGCCGCCGCTTCGGCGTCCAGGCCGTCGCGCTGGGCCAGGCGGCGGATCTGCTCCTGACGCGAGACGTAGAGCAGCCAGGTCTCGTCGCACAGCGCGTCCATGCCCGTCTCAAAGAGCAGGGGCACGTCCAGCACGCAGGCGGGCGCATCCAGCGCGCGGCAGCGCTCGATCTCCTGTCGGCACTCCGCGATGACCACCGGGTGGACGATGGCGTTCAGCGCCCGGCGCTCGCCCTCGTCGGCAAAGACGCGCGCGCCCAGGGCGCGGCGGTCGATCTCCCCGTCCGGCCGCAGGCTCCCCGGACCAAAGCGCGATACGACCGCGTCAAAGGCGGCCCCGCCCCTCTTCGTGCTCGCCCGGGAAATGGCGTCCGCGTCCACGACGGGCGCGCCCAGCGCGCGCAGGTAGGCGGAAGCGGTGGACTTGCCGCTGGCGATGCCGCCGGTAAGGCCGATCACTTTCATCAAAAAACACCTCGTTCCATGCCGGGATCTCGGACTCTCCCCTACTTCGTCTCGTACCAGCTGCGGCCGGTCTTGACCTCGGCCACCAGCGGGGCCTTCAATTTCGCGGCGTTCTCCATCTCGCGCTTGAGCAGCGCGCTCACGGCCTCCGCCTCCTCCGCCGGGGCGTCGACGATGAGTTCGTCGTGGACCTGGAGTATGAGCTGCGCCCGCAGGCCCTCTGCCTGCAGGGCCCTGTGCGTGCGGACCATGGCGATCTTGATGATGTCGGCGGCGGTGCCCTGTATGGGCGTGTTCATGGCGGCGCGCTCGCCGAAGGAGCGCGTCTGGTAGTTGGAGGAGGCGAGCTCCGGCAGGTTGCGGCGACGGCCCAGGAGCGTCGTGACGTAGCCCTGCTCGTGGCCCAGGCGCACGCACTCGTCCATATAGGCCTTGATGCGCGGATAGCGGGCGAAGTACTTCTCGATGAAGGCGGCGGCCTCCTTGCGGGAGACGCCGATATTGCGCGCCAGGCCAAAGTCGCTGATGCCGTAGACGATGCCAAAGTTCACAGCCTTGGCGGAAGAGCGCATCTCCCGCGTGACCTCGGGCAGGGGCACGCCGTAGACCTCGGCGGCGGTGCGGGCGTGGATGTCCTCGCCCTTTCGGAACGCCTCGATCATGTTCGTCTCATCCGCCATGTGCGCAAGGACCCGCAGTTCGATCTGGGAGTAGTCGGCGTCCACCAGAAGATTCCCCGGCGCGCGCGGCACGAAGACTTTGCGCATGACGCGCCCAAGGTCCGTGCGCACGGGGATATTCTGCAAATTGGGCTCCGCCGAGGAGATGCGGCCGGTGACGGTGACGGTCTGGTTGAGCGTGGTGTGGATGATGCCGCGCTCGTCCGAGAGCTTGAGCAGGCCGTCGACATAGGTGGACTTTAGCTTGCTGTAGGCGCGGTACTGCAGCACCAGCGGCACCACGGGATGGGCATTGACGAGGTTCTCCAGGACCTCGGCGTCCGTGGAATAGCCGGACTTGGTCTTGCGCCCGGCAGGCAGGCCGAGCTTCTCAAAGAGCACGCTGCCCAGCTGCTTGGGCGAAAGGATGTTGAACGTTTCGCCGGAGACGTCGAATATGGCCTGCTGCAGCTCGGCGATCTTCTTGCCAAAGCTCTCCTGCAGCTGCGCCAGCGCCTCGCGGTCCACGCGGAAACCGGCGCGCTCCATGGCAAAGAGCACGTCGGACAGGGGCGTCTCCACCTCGTCAAAGAGCGTCTTCATGCCCTGCTCCAGCAGCAGGCGCTCCTGCGCGTCGCTGAGGCGGTAGACGCTGGCGGCGGAGGCGGGCGCGCCGAGCTGGCGGTCGCAGAGCTTCTCCACGCTGGCGCAGTCCGCCGGCTCGATCAGATACCCGGCGATGCACACATCCATGCAGGGGGGCGCCAGCACAAGGCCAAAGGCCGCAAGGTCCGTCCTCCAGCGCTTTGCGTCAAAGAGGCGCTTCTGCGCATCGCCCGTGAGCAGCGGCTCCAGGGCGCGCAGTGCGTCGCCCAAGGGCAGCCCGGGCGAGAGCAGGTCGGCCTGCAGCGGGATGCGGGCCTGGCGGCCGCGGTCGTCGGCCAGCGTCAGGGCGTCCGCCGTGCGCAGCAGGGCGAAGGCGCGTATCTCCCCTCCCGAGATAAACGAGGCGACGTCCTGCGCCGTGACCAGCGTCTCCTCCTCCCCGAAGGCGAGGGCCTGCGCCTCGCCCCCGACGGCGCTGCGGGCGCTCTCCGGCAGGCGCTCGAGCAGCGTGCGGAAGCCCAGGGCCTGGAAGGCGGGGGCAAAGCGCTCCGGCGCGGGCAGCAGGGCGCTCTGGCGGTCGAAGCGCACCGGGGCCTCGCGGTCGATGGTGGCCAGCTCCCGGCTCAGGCGGGCGCTGTCGGCCCCCTGGCGCACGCGCTCGCCGAGCTTGCCCTTGATGGCGTCGGCGTGGAGGAGCACCTGGTCCAAACTGTCGTACTGGCCAAGGAGCTTCAGGGCGGTCTTCTCCCCTACGCCGGCGATGCCGGGGATGTTGTCCGAGGCGTCGCCCATCAGGCCCTTTAAGTCGGGCACCTGGTCGGGGCGCACGCCGTAGGCGGCCAGCAGCGTCTCCGGTGTGAGGTCCTCGATCTCCGAGAGCCCCTTCTTGGTGAACCAGACGCGCGTGTGCTCGCCGATGAGCTGGAAGGAGTCGCGGTCGCCGGTGACGAGTATGGCCTCGGCGCCCTGCTCGTTGGCGCTGCGGGAGAGCGTGCCCAGAAGGTCGTCGGCCTCAAAGCCGGCCAGCTCCACCTGGCAGATGCCGATCTCGGAGAGCACCTCGCGCAGGCGGGCGACCTGGGGGCGGAGCTCCTCGGGCATGGGCTTGCGCCCGGCCTTGTAGTCCGCGTATTTTTCGTGGCGGAAGGTGGGCGCGTGGGCGTCCAGCGCCACGATCAGGCAATCGGGGCGGGCCTCGCCGATCACCTTGAGCAGCATGCTGAAAAAGCCGAAGAGCGCGTTGGTGTACACGCCGTCCTTGGAAAGGGCGGGAATGGCGTAGAAGGCGCGGTGCATCAGCGAATACCCATCGATCAGGACCAGTCTATCCATCAAAGGACCTCCCCGTGAAAAATATGCTCTGCCTATTAGTATAACACAGATGGGCATCGCAAGGAGACGCCGGGCGCGCCGTCGAACTATATTTAACACATCCATATTTCACAGGGGGGACAGAAAGATGAGACTTGCCATTGGTTCCGATCACGCGGGCTATCCGCTGAAGGTGCAGCTGCTGGACGTTCTGAAAAACAAGGGGCACGAGGTGCTCGACTTTGGCTCTTACGACGAAAAGCCGGTGGACTTTCCGGACATCGCCAAGAAGGTCACCGGCGCGATCCTCGCGGGCGAGGCGGAGCGCGGCATCATGTTCTGCGGCACGGGCGTGGGCGCGGCCATCGCCTGCAACAAGGTGCGCGGCATCCGCGCCTCGGTCTGCCACGATCTCTACACCGCGCACCAGTGCGTGGAGCACGACGACGTGCAGGTCATCGCCCTGGGGGCGCAGATCATCGGCCCGACGGTGGCGGAGGAGCTGATCGACCTCTTCCTCGCGGCGCGCTTTTCCACCTCGGAGGAGTTCCGCCGCCGGGTAGCCAAGCTCGACGACATGGACGCCGCCCGCTGAAAAACGGCGGACAAAGCGCCCCGCCTTCCTTTTAGGGAAAGCGAGGCGCTGTTTTTTTGCGCGGAGGTTTACTTTTCGCGGCGCTTGCGCACTTTTCGCACGACGAGCACGGCGACGCCGCCGGCTGCGGCCAGAACGACGATCCAGACTGCGATGTAGGGGATCGCGGCGTAGAGGTCTACGACCAGATCCTGGCAGCCCTGCGTAAAGTCGTCCCAGGAATTGGCCAGGGCCGTGCGCATGCGCTCACCCATGGTGGGATTCGCGGAGACGACGCGGCGCACCTCGTCCACGGAGACGTAGACCGTGGAGTAGTTGACGCGGGTATCCCAGTAGTTGAGCGAGCCCTGGCAGTTCTCGATCTCCATCTCCAGGCGCGAGAGCTCGGACTCGATCTGGATGAGCTCCTCGACGGTGGCGGCCTGGTCCATCATCGCCAGCACGCGGTCGTACTGCTTCTGGTAGGCCTGGAGCTTGCGGTCGGTGTCGGCGTACTGGTCGGTGACGTCCGTCTCGCTGATGCCGCTGTAGGTGACCACGCCCACTTCCCCGGCCTGCTCGACAAAGGCGTCGAGCTGGTCCGAGGGCACGCGCAGCTGCATCCACAGGCTGCGGGGATTTTCACCGGTCTTGGCGCTCTGCTCGCTGCCGTACTCCTCGCGGGAGGTGATGAACCCGCCCATGGACGAGACGAGCTGCTCCAGCGCGGCCATGTCCTCGTCGTAGTTCTCGGTCTCCATCCGTATGGTGGCCTCGCGGATGATCTTCAGGCCGTACTCCGGCTCGGCGCTGCGGTTCTTTGCGGCGCTGCCGTCCGCGGCGCTGTCGTCCGCGACGCTCTCCTCCGTCACGATCCTGTCCGCGCCGGCATCCATGGCCATCAGCGCGTTGGGCGCGGGGGCCTCGGCAGGGGCCTCGGCGACCTCTTCCGCCGCGCCGGCCGCCATGGGCGCCGCCATCGGCGCGGCGCTGTCCGCCCCGGCCGCGCCCGCGCCGCCAAGGAGCGTGCCCAGGGCCAGCGTCAGGCACAGAGCGGCGGCTGCGGCCCCGCCGAGCCAGTAGGCGGCGCGGCGCTTCCTGGGCTGGCGCTCGCGGCGGATGCGCTCCATGGCGCCGGAGACGAGATCCGGGGGCGCCGTGACGCCGTCGTCGAGGTGGCGGAGCTCTTCCAGGAGCAGCTTCTGCGCTTCATATTCTCTGCGGCACTCCGGGCAGGCCTGCATGTGCTCCTCCATGGACTGGCGTTCGAGCTCGGACAGGCTGCCGTCGAAATAGCCGTCGAGATGATTTTCAAACATTTCACATTTCATGGCGTTTCCTTCCCTCCCTTCTGCTCATTAGACGCGCTTTTCCGCGGAAAGTTCCATGCCGCGGGAGAGCTTCTCGCGCAGGGCGGCGCGGGCGCGGGAGATGCGGGATTTCACCGTGTTGAGGTTCAGGTCCAGGGCCCTGGCGATCTCCTCGTAGGGCAGGCCCTGAACGTCGCGCAGGATCAGCGCGGCGCGCTGGTCCTCGTTGAGGCAGGCGATGGCGCTCTTCAGCTCCCGGCGAAGCTCGGCGCGGTCCAGCGCGGACTCGGGCGTGTCCCCGGTGTCCACGATCTCCAGGCCGTTCTCCTCCAGCGCCTGCATGGACTCGCTCTCGCCGCGCTTGCGGCGGCGCAGTTCGTCCAGGCAGACGTTGGTGGTGACGCGGAACAGCCAGGTGGAAAAGCGCGACTGCCCCTTGTAGGAGGACAGCGAGCGCCAGGCGCGCAAAAAGGCCTCCTGGGCCATGTCGGCGGCATCCTGCTCGTTGCCCATCATGCGCAGGCACAGGCGGTAGGTGGCGTCGGCGTGGGGGGTGATGAGCGCCTCAAAGGCGCGCTCGTCCCCGCGAGACGCCCGCTTCAGGTTCAGCATATCGGTTTCCATGGCTCTCCTCCCCTTGCGCGGCGCGCGGCGCAAAAGGGCGCGCGGCCGGTCCAGATTGTTCTTGCACTTTTTCCCGTTGCGTGGTATACTTGTTTTCGAACTTCTTGCCGAAGTGATGGAATGGCAGACGTGACGGACTCAAAATCCGTTGGTAGCGATACCGTGTGGGTTCGAGTCCCACCTTCGGCACCAGATGGAGGGGGCGGCGCCCGCGCGGGCGTCGTCTCCGTTTTTTTGTAAACCCGCGACCGCTGTGTTCGGCCGCGGGTTTCCGGCTTCAGTATAGCACAAGCGCCGCCGGTGCTCAAGGCGGCGCGCGTGCTTTCACGCCAATTAGACGGCCATAGCGGGCCGTTTGTTTCGATTTGGCAAAAAATTGTGCCGTAAGGGCATTTGGGGGCTTTTCTTTTCGCGCGGGTCTGCTATACTATCCATAGGAACGGTTTATGCCGTCATAACACAAGAGGGGGTATTACTCTCATGGCAAAACAGGGTGACGAGGTCCTCAACCAGTTTCAGCAAACCGTGATCGAAGAGGAAGTTGAGGTGCGCGACGAAGACAAGCTGCGCATCGGTATCATCGGCACGGGTTGGATCGCGGAGGCGCACATGGAGTCCTATCTGCGCATGAAGGACGCCAAGGTGGTGGCCATGGCCGATCTCATCCCGGGCAAGGCGGAGAAGTTCGCCAAGCGCTACGGCGTGGAGAACTGCCACTTCTATCCGGACCACAAGTCCATGCTGGACAACGAGCAGCTGGATGCGGTCAGCATCTGCACCTACAACACGCAGCACGCGCCCTGCGCCATTTACGCGCTGGAAAAGGGCGTCAATGTGCTTCTGGAGAAGCCCATGTGCGTCACCACCGAGGAAGCGGTGGAGATCATGCGCGCGGAGAAGAAGAGCGGCAAGGTGCTCTCCATCGGCTTCCAGCCGCGCCTGGACGAGAACATGCAGATGATCAAGAAGATCGTCGACAGCGGCGTGCTGGGCAAGATCTACTACATCCAGACCGGCGGCGGCCGCCGTCGCGGCATCCCGAATTCCACCTTCATTGAGAAGAAGACGGCCGGCATCGGCGCCATGGGCGACATCGGCTGCTACTCTCTGGACTGCGTGCTCAACGCCGTCGGCTACCCCAAGCCCCTGACGGTGACGGGCTACACCTCCAATTACTTTGGCACCAGCACGGAGTACGAGTCCGAGGAAGACGCCAAGCGCTTTGACGTCGACGACTTTGCCGCGGCCTTTGTGCGCATGGAGGGCGGCATCATACTCGACTTCCGCATCGCCTGGGCCATGCACCTGGACACCCCCGGTGACAGCATCATCATGGGCACCAAGGGCAGCCTGCGCATTCCCTCCACCGACTGCTGGAACGGCACCACCGGCGGCCCGATGACCATCTACCACGACGTGGCCGGCGTGCAGACCCAGACCACGATCCCGGTCATCGAGTCCAAGGGCCCTGGCCTGTTCGACCGCAAGATCCGCTCCTTCCTGGATGCGGTGAAGAACGGCACGCCCGCCCCTGTGCCCACCAGCCAGATCCTCTACAACCAGGCCATCATCGACCACATCGTCAAGTCCGCCGAGCTGGGCCACGAGGTCGAGGTCAAGATCCCCGAGATCTGATCGCATTGCAAAAAAGAAGGCAGAAGCCCATGGCTTCCGCCTTCTTTTTCTTTATCGCGC
>CALWKN010000131.1 GCA_944381265.1 uncultured Clostridia bacterium | reverse complement strand
AAGGAAAGCGGCCCTACGGGCCGACATCCTCGCGGCGTACACGCCGCCGCTGCGGATTGAAGATGAAGGGGCTGCGGCCCCTTCATGCATCCCCAAGAGAGTGACCCTACTTTTTCGACAGTCTGAGCGCTGCCGGAGACAAACTGTCTCCGGCAGCGCTTTTTTGTATAGGGGGGATCACAGCGCCGTTTCGATCATCGCGGCGTAGACGGACTTGCCGACCGCGCCGACCTGGCGGGCCACGGGCTGGCCGTTCTTAAAGACGACGACAGTGGGGATGGACATGACGCCGTAGCGCATGGCCAGGTCGCCGCACTCGTCCACGTCCACCTTGCCGACGATGGCGCGGCCCTCAAAGTCCGCGGCCAGCTGCTCGATCACCGGCGCGACCATGCGGCAGGGGCCGCACCAGGTCGCCCAGAAGTCCACCAGGACCGGCGTGTCGGGGGTCGCGAGCACACGGTCGAAGTTCGTGCTGTCCAGTTTCATTGCCATAGGGGAATACCTGCCTTTCGTGTGTCTTTCTTTAGGGGCGTTCGGCGGACCCGGCCGCCTTTTCGCAGAGCTTTTCCAGGCGCACCACCTTGGGCGCGTAGCGGCCGGAACTGCGGCGGCGCCGCTCGGTCAGGCGCAGGAGGAGGAACGCGCCGCCGGCGAGCAGCAGCCCCAGCGCCAGGGCGTAGAGATCGGCGTTGCCGGGGAGGTCCAGCGCCCGCGGCAGGCGGGCGCCGAGCGCCAGCCCCAGCAGCAGCAGCGCCAGGGGCAGGCCGTAGGCCAGGAGCGAGGCCCGCACCACCGTGCGCTCGGGGAGGGCCACCTCCACGCGGTCGCCCAGCGCGGCGTTGCCCACGCGCTCGACTTCCATGCGCATGGCGGCCTTGGCGCGCTCGCAGGCGCCGCACTTCTCGCACATCGAGGACCGTTCGAATTCCACCATCATCGTATGCTCCTTCAGTTCTGTGATGATGCCGCTTTCCCGCATTTGTCGCAAAGCCTCCTTACAGCAGCAGCCGCCGCACCGCTTCCGACGCCAGCGTCAGCCCCGCGCTGGGCGGCACAAAGGCGATGGACGCCGGCGTGTGCCCGCCGTTTTCGTCCGGCGGCACGTCCCTTGGCAGCTCGTCCGATATGCAGACCGCAAGCGTCTCCACGCCGCGGCGGCGCAGGCGGCGGCGCAGCGCGCGCGCCAGCGGGTCGCCGGAGGTGGAAAACAGGTCGCGCATCGCAAACGCCGTCTGCAGCTTGTTGCCCGTGCCCATGCTGGAGAGCAGGGGCACGCCCGCCTCCTTACAGCAGACGGCCAGCGCCTCCTTGGCGTTTAAATCGTCCACCGCGTCGATGACGACGTCCATGTCCGCGATCAATTCCCGGGCGTTGTCCTCCCCGGCGCGCACGCAGCATAGATCCAGCGCCACGTCGCGGTTGTAGCGGCGGATCATGCGCTCGGCGGCGCGCGTCTTTTCCATGCCGATGCTGTCGTACTCGGCGATGATCTGGCGGTTGAGGTTGCTCTCGGTCACGACGTCGCCGTCGACCAGGCGGAGCATGCCCACGCCGCAGCGCGAGAGCGCCCACACCGCCGCGCCGCCCACGCCGCCCAGGCCGACCACGCAGACGCGGGCCCTCTCCAGCCGGCGCAGGCCGTCCTCGCCGATCAGGCGGCGGGTGCGCGCGTGCACTTGAGACATATCGCTCATCTCTCCTTTAGTTTACCCTCTGCCGCCCGGCGCAAAACGCGGCGGCTCGGGAAAAATTCCCTCGTCCATGTCGTAGAGGTTGATCACGACCTTCGCCTGGCGGCGCGCCATGCGCACGGTCATGCCGGTGCCCGAGCGCACCGCGTGGTTCCAGTAGGCCACGACAAACTCCGAGCGGTCCACCATGAAGGCGTTGCGCTTGCGGAACGCCTCGCGGTGCTTTTGCGGGCAGACGACGCACTGGTCGCGGCTCTCCCACAGCACCTGCTCGTAGATCGGCTGCCAGTCCCTCGGCACGTCCAGGGCGTGCCCGGCGTAGGGGATGACCGCGACCAGCCCCACCTCCGGCGGTATGGCGCCCTTGCGTCGCATCTCCAGCAGACGCTGGGCAGCAAAAAGGTCGAATCCCGGCGCCATGCCGCACAAAAACAGGCGCACGCCCTGCACATGGCAAAGCGTCCCCACGGCCAGGCGCACGCGCCGGGCCAGCGCCGCCCCCTGCGGCCGCTCGATGTCAAACCGCAGATCCCCCTGCGGCCGGTGCCCCGTAAAACAGGCGATGCGCTCCACCGCCATCCCCCCTCCCAGACAAGTACAAGTATTATACCATGTTTCCCCGCCCCTGCAAAGCGCGCATCGGCCGCCCGGCGCATAGGAAAAGCGGCTTTGCTCCGTCTGTACTTTGGAGCAAAGCCGCGCAAAGTCATGCAGTTTTGCGGCGTGCTGGCGCCGCCCGCGAGAGGGGAGGGGCTACTCCGCGCTCGCGGCCTGGGCGTCGTAGAAGTAGCGGCCGATCATGTAGGGGTAGCCGTCGTGCGTGCCGTCGGCGTGGACGTCGGCGTAGACGTTGTAGGTCTTGTTCTCCTCCAGCGCCTTGCCCTCGACCATCTCCAGGTAGATCAGCTTTGGCTCCTCCTCGCTGCCGACGTTAAAGAGGCAGGTGTAGGGCTCCGTGCTCAGCACCTGCGCAACGCGCCCGCTGCACAGGAAGGGCTGGAACTTGCCGGCGTAGTTGCCGAGGTTCTCGTACTCCATCTTGTAGGCCTTCTCCACGTACTCGTTCGCCGTGGGCAGGTAGGTGATGACGTGCGTCAGCGTCGAGCTCTTGTCGCCGCTCTTGGCGGTGATGGTCACGTCGTTCTCGCCAAAATGCCCCATGCTGGCAACGAATGTGAACGTCCCGTCGCTGCTCATCGTGACCTCGCCCTCGATCGGCGTCGTCACCTCGATGGAGACGCCCGGCTCCACGCTGCCGGAGATGGTCACCGTGTCGCTCTCCACGGTCGAAGGCGTGGAGGCGTCCAGCTCAATGGGCACTTCCATCACCGCGCGGGTGATGCGTATGTCCTGCGTCACGGACTTGCAGCCCTCTTTCATCACCGCGATCGGGATGGTGTTTTCCCCGGTGGGCTGCACGTCCACGTTGTAGATGATGGAGCCCAGGCCGCCGTCCTCTTCCGTGATCAGGTCGGAGACATCCTCGCCCGCGATGGTCACGGTCGAGCCCATCTCCACGCGGATCTTCACCTGATAGGTGCCAAGCGTGGTGTCGTCCGCGCCGCCTGCCGGGCTTACGATCTCCAGGTACGCATCCGGCGGCGTGACCACGAATGTGATCGGGTCAAGGTTCGTCTCCTTGCCGCTGCCCGCCTCGTGCAGCACGGGGCTGAGCGTCACTTCCACGTCGGCGCTTACGATCCTCTCGCCGATCAGGGCGCTGTCTTCCACCTGCAGCGTGCCTACGCCCCCGGCGATGGAGACGTTGTAGCTCGTGCCAAGGTCCTCGTTGGTGACGTAGATCAGGTCGCCGTCGTTGCCCTTAAAGGTGATGATGTGCCCGGGACGGCCGTTGACCTCCCCCGTGGTCACGACCGGCGCGTCCGGGTCCACTTCCGCCGGCGTCTCCGCCGGGGCGGGGGAGGCCGCGGACGAGTCTGTGCCCGGTTCGCGGCGCAGCAGCGCCCGCACGCCCATCACGATGCCAAACACCAGCAGCGCCAGCAGCACCAGCGCCGCGACGCCCATCAGGATCGCCCGCCGCGCGTTCTGCACCCGCAGCCCCGCCAGCAGCGCGCCGCCCTCCGGCCCGCGCTCCTCCGGCTCGTCTCCGCCGCCTCGCGGCGAACGGCTTCTCTCTTGCGTGCGCGCCCCCTGCGAGGGGTGCGGCCCCTGCGAGGGGTGCGGCCCCTGCGGGGTGCGCGGCGTCGGCCGCTCCGGCGCGGGCAGTGTCCGCGCCCGCTGCACCGGCGCTTCCCCGCGCCGCGATACCGGCTCCGCCTGCCTGCCCGACACAGGCTGTCTGCCCGACACGGGCTGCCTGCCGGGCTCCGGCTGTCTGCCCGTCACGGGCCGCCT